>JASHVM010000277.1:0-3530 GCA_030044595.1 Streptosporangiaceae bacterium | reverse complement strand
GCCGGTCGTCGGCGAGGAGGAACTCGGTCCCGCCGAGCGGTTGGCGATGGCGCGCCGCTATCTGGGTACGGCGGGCGGTAACCGGTACGTCGCCGACAACCCGGACCCCGGGCGAGAGAACGTGGCCTTCCGGATGCGTCCGGAGCACTGGCTCAGTCAGGATCAGGGCAAGGGATTAAGGCAGAGGGTAGTGCCGGGTCGGGTCGAAGCCTTCGCGTATGTCCAGCGCGCGGCGTCTCGGCCGGCTGGGCATCGGGACGCCGATCGTGTGCCGTTGGCTCTATGATCGCCGTCCCCACCGGGAGACCATGGTCCGGTAACACGAATCGCATGACTGCTCGGCGTCACTGGCCCTACGCGACGGGAGGTTCCTTATGCGCGCTCAGGACGAGTCGATGGAGACCGTGGCGGTGCACGGCGGGGAACGGCGGCCCGGACCCGAGGGCTCGGTGGTTTACCCGATCTACCAGGGAACGGTGTACTCGGTCGAGCCGGGAACCGGGTATCACGACATCCGGTACATCCGGCTGAGCTCCACACCGTCTCAGCAGTACCTGCACGACAAGCTCGCCGCCCTGGAGGGCGCGCAGGCGGCGGTGGCGACCGCGTCGGGCATGGCGGCGGTGATGACCACGCTGCTGAGCGTGCTGCGCGCCGGGGATCACCTGCTGGCCAGCGACTGCCTGTACGGCGGCAGCCATGACTTCCTCACCCAGCGCGCCGAGGACCTCGGCTGGCGGTACAGCTTCGTCGACGTGCACCGCCCGGAGTCCTGGGCCGCCGCGCGCACCCCGCAGACCAGGGCGTTCCTGGTCGAGACGATCACCAACCCGCTGATGCGGGTCGGGCTGCTGCGCCAGATCGCGGACTTCGCCCGCCGGGAGGGCCTGCTCACGGTGATCGACAACACGTTCGCGACCCCGGTGAACTTCCGTCCGTTGCGGGCCGGGTTCGACCTGTGCCTGCACAGCGCCACCAAGTACCTGGGAGGGCATTCCGACCTGGTAGCCGGGGCCGTTATGGGCAACGCGGACCGGATCGACCGGGTCCGCAGGACGCTCAACCTGTACGGCGGCAGCCTGGACCCGCACACCGGCTTCCTGCTCGCCCGCGGCATCAAGACACTGGCCCTGCGGGTCCGCGCCCAGAACGACAACGCGGCCGCGCTGGCCGACTTCCTCGCCGAACACCCGGCAGTCGCCGCCGTCAACTACCCCGGGCTTTCCTCCCACCCGGATCACAGGCACGCCGCACGGCTGCTGTCCGGCTTCGGCGGCATGCTGAGTCTGCGCCTGCGCGGCGGCGAGGCCGCCGCGCAGGCCCTCCTGGATGCGGTGCAGCTGCCGTACCTGGCGCCGAGCCTAGGCGGCGTGGAGACGCTGATCACCCGTCCGGCCACCACCTCACACGCCGGGATGAGCCCCGAGGACCGGGACCGGCTCGGCATCACCGCCGACCTGATCAGGGTCAGCTGCGGCATCGAGGCAAAGCAGGACCTGATCGCCGACTTCGACCAGGCCCTGGCCAAGACCCAGGCCTAACATGGTCATTGCCACGAGCACCTGTGCCAGCGCACCGGCAAGGAGTTTGCACCGGGCAGCGGCCGGCGGCCGGTGGTGCGCGACACTGGGTGGGCGGACGTCTCGCTGGCGCTGAAGGTCATCGAGATCCGGCGTGGGAGCGGAGGTCGAAGGTGGCGGCTATGGATCCCGTGCCGGCGGTTCCTTCCCCGCCGCCGGCGGGCGCGCTGTATGACAGCCGCCGCGGCATCTACTACGTCAAGCCGGCGCTGCGCGGCTGGATGCACCTGGTGTGGTTCGAGGCGTCGCTGGTACTGGGCACGCTGCTGGTGGCCCGCGCGCACGGCGCGGTGCGGATCACGGCTCTGGCCATCTATGCGGCCAGCGTGAGCGCAATGTTCGGGATCAGCGCGCTGTACCACCGCGGCACCTGGAGCGCTGGCTGGAACCGGCGACTGCAGCGGCTGGACCACGCGATGATCTTCCTGCTCATCGCCGGCACCGCCACCCCGGCATTCCTGCTGGCGACATCCGGCACCTTCCGGGTGGCCTGCCTGATCATGATGTGGGCGCTGACCGCGGCCGCGGCCGCGGTCCGGCTGTCCTGGATGAGCGCACCAGAGCGCCTGGCCGGTGCGACGTTCGTCGGGCTAGGCTGGGTCGCCGTTCTCGGGCTGCCGGACCTGTGGACCCGTGCCGGGGCGGCGGCGGGCGTGCTGATGCTGGCGGGCGGGCTGCTGTACACGGCCGGAGCGCTGTCCTACCACCGGCGTCGGCCTGACCCCTACCCGGCCGTGTTCGGGTACCACGAGGTCTTCCACGCCTGCGTCTGCGCAGCCGCGGCCTGCCAGTACGCCGCGATAGCCCTGTTCCTCGCCAACCGGGGCTGACACAGCCGGGCACCACACGGCACGCCCGGCGACGCGTCGGACGGACCTTGGCCACGGCATTCTGCAGGGCTGTTCTGCGCATCCCCAGACTGCGCTTACGCCCGCGCTCAGGCCGCGGACGGGGACAGCCTCATGGCGCGGTAAAGGACGCAGAGTCCCCTCTGGACCGCCGATGTCAGCCGGGAGGGCCCTAGGTCGCGAGCGACCCGCCGGGCGCCCCTGTGCGTCAGGGGCTGAACAGCTTCCAGTGCCCTTCGGAGACGACCTCAACGGTGCCGCCGATCACTGTGACGGCCGTCTGATCGTCTATTGCGTACGTCGGCACCGGTAGCCGGCCGGCCCATTTTTCTGCGTTCGCCACGTCCTGGGGATCGTCGTATTCGACGTGCGGAATAATCGCGAAATCAACCAGTCCCGCTCCCTTAGCCATGACCAAGGTCACGGTGATTTCTCCCTCGGGCCCAGCGAACACGATGTCTTCGGACCGGAGCCTTTCCCCGCTGCATTCGGGCGGATCAACATACGTCTCACCGAACATCGAGGCCGTCGCGATGCTCCCGGCGCTCACCCCGACGTACACCGTCTCGGGCCGCAAGGACGGCAAGAGATCTGCGAGTCCGGAATGCTTCATCCAGTAGGACAGGTACACCGGATCGCCGCCCCAGACCAGCAGGGCGTCTGACTCCCGCACCGCTGCGACCCAGGTTTCTTTATCGATGCTGGGCAGAGCGGTGAGCTCCAGTACTCCCACCGACTTCCAGCCCAAATCGCACAACGGGCTCTTGGCGTTTCCGGAGATCGCCTGGAATGCCTTGCCAGCACCGTCAGGGAAGGGGTAGATCGCAGTGGGAACGAACAGGGCGCTGGACTCGGCAACCGGCTTGCCCAGCAGGCCCGCGAGCGCGTCGTGGATGCTCGGGTTGCTGATGCCTGAGGAGGTGAGAAGAAGCTTCATGACAACCTTTCCGTTCGGGACCGCCGCATGACGGCGATGATGTCATGGTCTGCGGCCAGCTCCGTGATCCTCCGGGCATCCCGGTGCCAGCCACACCGCACGTTAGTCACCGGCGGGCGGACATCGTCACCGCGGTGATCACGAGCGCGGCGGTCCGGCTCCCCT
>JASHVM010000276.1:0-3850 GCA_030044595.1 Streptosporangiaceae bacterium | reverse complement strand
GTCGTGCCCCGCCTCGGCCGCGGCGCGCTCCAGGTCGCCGCGGTGCTGCTAGCCGCCGGGACGTGGTGGCTGCGCAGCATCATCGACGCGCACGGGCTGGCGACCAGCTCGGCCGAGCTCATCCCGGCCCAGCTCCTGCTCGGCGCCGGCATCGGCATGCTCATCTCGCCGCTGTTCGACTTCATCCTGGCCGCGGTCGGCGATCACGAAGTCGGCTCGGCCTCGGGCGTGCTCAACGCGGTCCAACAGCTGGCCAGCGCGATCGGCATCGCGGCGATCGGCACCGTGTTCTTCAGCACGCTCGGGCGTTCGGGTTTTGTCGCGGCGATCAGCCGGTGCCTGATGATCGAGCTCGGCATCGCGGCCGTGCTCGTCGTGCTGGCCTTCGCGCTGCCGCGCCGCCCGCGCGACGCCCAGTCGGCCGACACCGAGCCGGCCGAGACCGAGCCGGCCGCGACCGAGCCGGCGGCGGCTGCCGCCACGACGGCCGGCCGCGCTGCGCTGACCAGGTGAGGCTGCCTGCACGGTCAGCCGGAGCCAGCAGGTCCGCTGCGCATGGCGCGGCCGAGGATGTCCAGGACCGTCCCGGTGGTGGCGTCGGCCGCGTCGACCACGCCGAGGAAGGCCGCGAAGCCGTGGATGAGCCCGGGCCCGGGCACGTACTGAGTCGGCACCCCGGCCTGCGTCAGCCGCGTGGCGTAGGCTTCGCCCTCGTCGCGCAGGGGGTCGAATTCCGCGGTGACCACGATGGCGGGGGCCACGCCGGCAACGTCGGCGTGGGCCAGGTCGGCCTCGGCGGCGCTCGCGACGCCGGACGGCAGGTACTGCCGGTAGAACCAGGCCATGTCGCGGCGGATCAGGAGATAGCCCTCGCCGTTCTCGTCCATGGACCGGCTGGTCATGGCCGGGTCGGTCGCCGGGTAGAGCAGCAGCTGGGCGGCCAGCGGGATCCGCGCATCCCGGGCGCGGATCGCGAGGCCAGCCGCCAGGGATGCCCCGGCGGAGTCGCCGGCCACGCCGAGCGGCCGGCCCGGGTCCTGGTCGCGCTGCCACAGCAGGACCTCCTCGGCGTCGTCGAGAGCGGCGGGAAACGGGTGCTCGGGCGCGAGCCGGTAGTCGACCGACACCACCCGCGCGCCGGTCGCGTTCGCCACCCGCCGACACAGCGGATCGTGCGTCTCGACGTCACCGACCACCCAGCCCCCGCCGTGCAGGTAGATCAGCGTGGAGCCGCCCGGCGCAAGCGGCTCGAAGATCCGCACCGGCACCCCGCCCGGCGAGCTCCGGTCGGCCACCGACGCCACCTGTTCCGGCACGTACTGCGGCCCGCGGCGGCCCAACGACAGGGCCAGGTAATGCGCGCGGGTCTGCGCGGCATCGCCCCGGACCAGCGGCAGCAATCCCGCCGTCTGCAGGGTGTCCAGGATGGCGCGGAACTGCGGGTCGAGCGGCATGCGGCCTCCAAATCAAGCTCCGACGGACTGCGGGTGCGCACAGGCTAACCACGGTTCCTCAGGCGGTCGTGTCGCCGGCGCCCGCCGCCAGCCCGGCGAACAGCTCGGCGTAGTCGTAAGCGGCCTCGGGCTTAGCGCGCACCCTCTCGTCGATCATCTTGGCGTCCTGGCCGATGAGGATCCGCCAGGTCCCCGCTCGCACCGCGTCGAGGATGATGGTCGCCGCCTGAGCCGCGCTGACCGGCGCCTTATCCCGGAAGTCGGCATTGGCCCGGACGAGAAACTGGCGCAGCTCGCCGGCTGACGCGCCCTCGGCCAGCAGCCCGGCGCCCACCAGCGCGGCCCGCGCCTCGGCCGGGATCAGCTCCTCGGCCTGGGCGTCGTTCATCTGCTCCAACTCCGGCAGGCCGCGGGCGCGGATGCTGTTCGCGACGATGTTCGTGCCCACGTGCCCCGGCAGCACGACCGCCACCCGGACCTGCGGCGCGTTGGTGCGCAGGTCCTCGATCAGCGCCTCGGTGAAGCCCCGCACGGCGAACTTGGCCGCGCTGTAGGCGGTCTGCGGCATTCGCGGGCCCAGGGACGCCCACAAGCCGTTCACGCTGCTGGCGTTGACCAGGACGCCGTCGCCGCTCGCGAGCAGCAGCGGCAGGAACGCGCGGGCGCAGTAGTACATGCCGAACCAGTCGACGGCGAAGGTGCGGTCCCACTCCTCGCGGCTGTCCTTGACGAAGCTGCCGCCGCCGCCGATGCCGGCGTTGCTGAACACCAGGTCGACGTGATCGCTGGCGTGCGCCTCGAGCAGCTCATCGCGGAACCGCAAGACCTGCGCCTCGGCGGAGACGTCGCAGACATGGCTGGTGACCCGGACATCTGGCGGCGCGTCCGCGCGGGCCAGGGCCGCGGTCTCCGCGACGGTGTCCGCGTGCCAGTCGCAGGTCGCGACCGAACAGCCCTGCGCCGCCAGCTGCCGAGCAAGCTCGCGGCCCATGCCGGAGCCAGCGCCGGTCACCACCGCGAGCCTTCCCGTGAACGAGTCCATTGCCGGACACCTCCCACCGGTCCTGCCTGGCCGGCGAACGCTCCGGCCGGGATCTGCTGACGCCGGACGGTGGCCCGACGTACTAAAACTGATATCATTATGATAGTAGAAATTCAAGTAGCCAGATGAAGGCGCTGGAGCGGCCGGCGGCGCGGCGCGCTAATACGGGGTCCGGGCGAAGCGGTTCAGCGCGGCCATCATCTGCTCGGTCATCTCATCCCCGCCCTGGTGCCCGGTGCGGACCAGATGCAGCTCCGAGCCTGGCCAGGCCCGGTGGAGCAGCCAGGGGACGTCCGGCGGACCGCCGATATCGAAGTGGCCGTGGATCAGCACGCCGGGGATGCCGGCCAGCAGGCCGGCGTCGCGCAGCAGTTGCCCATCTTCCAGCCACGCCGCGTGCGAGAAATAGTGCGCGCAGAGCCGCGCGAAGATCATCCGGAACCGGGGATCGGCGTATCGCTCGCTGGGCGTCCAGCCCTCCTCCAGGGAGTTGACCGCGTCCTCCCAGTCACACCAGTCCCGGGCGGCCCGCGCCCGGACCACGGGATCGGGGTCGGCGTTGAGCAGCTTGTCGTAGGCGGCGACCAGGTCGGCGGCGTTCCCGCCGCCGGCGGCGTACCGCTGCCACTGCTCGGGGAAGAACCGGCCTGTCTCGTGGTAGAGCCAGTGCACGTCGCAGGGCCGGGTCATGGTGCAGGACACCAGCACCATCTCCGTTACCCGCTCCGGGTAGAGCTGGGCGTAGGCGAGCGCCAGCGTCACGCCCCACGAGCCACCCCAGACCAGCCACCGGTCGACGCCCAGGTGCTCGCGCAGCTTCTCGATGTCTCTGATCAGGTGCCAGGTGGTATTGGCGTCCAGGCCGGTCCTCAGGTCCGCGACCGACGGCGTGCTCCGCCCGCAGCCGCGCTGATCGAACTGGACGAAACGGTAGGCGTCCGGGTCGAACGAACGGCGCCGTCCCGGTGTGCTGCCGCTGCCCGGCCCGCCGTGCAGCGCCACCGCGGGCTTGCCGTCCGGGTTGCCGCTGACTTCCCAGTAGATCCGCTGATCATCGCCCACGTCGAGCATTCCCGAGTGGTACGGCTCGATGGCCGGAAACCGGTCAGGCATGATGACCACGGTAGAGCGGCCCGTCCCTATGGTCCACGTGACACGGATCCCGGCCGGATGCACCGACGTCCGTTCGGAATAAAAGATCTCTTTCTACCGAACGGGCAGGGTTTCACCGGCCGCCCGCGGATCGCCCGCCAAAAGGGATCGCGGCATCAGCCTTTGTCCTGGTCGGGCGGGACTTCGAGCGCCACCACATCGGTGTCGGGGCGTGCGGCGGAACGACGGCCGCTCGCCTTTT
>JASHVM010000275.1:0-3240 GCA_030044595.1 Streptosporangiaceae bacterium | reverse complement strand
CCGCAAAACCGCCGTCAGCACCTGGTGGAGCTGACCCCGGACGGCGATGCGCTGTTCCTGCGCATGCGCGATACGGCCATGGCCTTCGATAAGCGGTTGCGGACCGGGCTTACCGAAGGCGAAATCGGTCAGCTTGAGGCGCTGCTGACCAGGTTGCGCGAGAACGTGAGCTGACCGTCCCGCTCAGAAAAGCGTCGGCTGACGGTCCTGCCCTGACATCAGCCAGGCTGGCAAGACGGACACCAGAAGGTGGTCCGGTCCTGCTGCCCTTCGGAACGTACCGGCGTGCCGCAGCGTCGGCACGGACGGCCACGTCGGCCGTATACCCAGGTCTCTTCGCCCCGGCGCCCGTTGCCGGTAGTGACCTGGCCTACTCGTTCCTTGTTCGCGTCGAGCAGCCGCCGGGCCAGGTCCGCCACGGCACCGAGATCTGCTACGTCTCCGACCGGCTGCCACGGGTTGATACCGCGCAGGAACAGCACTTCAGCCTTGTAAAGATTGCCGATGCCGGCCAGGTTGCGCTGGTCAAGCAGGGCCTCGCCGATGGCACGGTCGGGCTCGCCGCTCAGCCGCCGCACCGCCTCGTCACGGTCCCAGTCCTCGCCGAGCAGATCCGGCCCTAGATGCCCGGTGACCTGCGGCTCCTCACTCGTACGAATCAGTTCCACGACGCCCAGCTGATACCCGATCGCCTGCCACGCGTGGTTGGCGAGTATCAGCCTGATCCGGTGGCTGTCGCTTATCGGCTCAGCCGCGGGCCGGACCCGCCAGCTGCCATCCATGCGGAGGTGGGTGTGGACGGTAAGGCCGTTCTTGGTGCGGACGAGCAGGTGCTTGCCGCGGGAGGTGGCCTCGATCACGACGTCACCGCTGAGGTCAGCGGTGGCCAGTCGCGGAACACGGAAGTCGCTGTGGGTCAGCGCCCGCCCGGCCAGCGCCTCGTGCAGGCGGCGGGCGGTGTACCACACCACGTCTCCCTCGGGCATGAACCCAGTCTGCTAGAGGCAGGCGCGTGACATGGTCAGCGGCGGTCGTTTTCCCGCTGGTGGTGAGGGTCCCGGAAGCCAGCAGCCGGCGGGTAAGCATAAGGAGAGCCCCGGTTAACGGAGCGGCCGCCGGGCTGGCCGTAACCCCGGGTGCCGTTCGGCCGCCTCGGATCGCCGACCAGGCCGACCGGATTCCCGTATCCGTACGGTTCGAATGGCGGTGTATTTATCGACTGAATCGAGCCGCCGTACGACCGCTCCGGGTAGGGGTAGTCGGCGATGTCTGCGGATGCCGGGCTGGGCCGGTAGGCCGCGGCCGGGATCGTGCCCACCGAACCCGGTGAACCCGCCGAGCCAGACCAGTACCCGTCCGGCCGGAGTGGATCAGACCGGTGCCCGCCGGACATAGCGGCTTCGTACTGCTCGCGGGAATGGTCCTTCGACCTGCGCGATGACTGGTACGACCGGCCGTCAACGGCTCCCTTGGGCCTGAGTGAGTACGCGGGACTGGTCAGCGGATCCTCGTCCGTGCTGACGCCGCTGCCAGCCGAACCCGCGGTGCCCGCAAGTGGCAGCCCCCAGGACTCAGCGGGCCGACGCGCGGCGTGGGCCGCCCGCGTCGCGATCCGGGCAGGCTGTGCCGCGGTCCAATCGGACCGCGGGCCGGGCAGGCCGTCCCGACCGTCCGGCGGCGAGACGGCGCCGGACGGACGTCTCCGGGGAGCGGAGTCCGGCTGGCTCCTGGAGGCAGAATTCGGCCGACTTCCGGAGGCGGAATCGGGCTGAGCGATGCGTGCGGTCGTCGCCAGCGGTTTATCCGCAGCCAGGTCATCCCAGAACTGCTCATCGGTGACGCCGCCGAAGGCCTCGGTAGGCCAAAGTTCCTGGTCCACCTCTGCTCCCTTGCGCCAGCCCACCCGCCGACGTGATCTGGGCGTCTGCGCTGCGTCGCCCGCGTCGGCCGGATCGGCGAGCAGCGCCGCGGGCTGGCTTCCCGCCTTCGGCAAGCCCGGCGCTCCGTTCACGCCAGACGCGGCCATGGCGGCAACCGGGACGGCGGGAGCGGGCGCCAGGACACTCGGAGCCTGGCGCCCCGTCCCCGGCTCGGCGGGCAGGCCGGGCGCCCGGGCCGGGGCGTGCGAGGCACCGTGGCGAGTCCGGCGCGCCGCGGCGGCATGCCCGGGGTCGTCTTGAGGCTCCATCAGGACGGACTGGCCCGTGGACCGAGCGGCCGGGCTCGTGGACCGAGCGGATCTGGCCGAACTCCCAGCCGGGGGATGTGTGGTCCTGCCGGCTCCGGTCCGGCCCGGTCCGGCGCCCCGAATGCGGGAGCCGCTCGGGCGGACGCTGAAGTAGAAGGCCGCCGCGATGCCGACGAGTCCAGCGACGGCGAGTCCCGCGACCAAAATCATGATCACCATCCATAATGCCGGGCCACATGGAGGGTATGGGGGACGCTAGCCAGGCACACGCGGCCTATGACGCGAGCCTTCCCTCGTAGTCGCGAGCGCCCTGAACCCGCTTGATCATCACAGATTCTTGCTCACCAGTGAGGACCCTGTCACAAGATTGCAGAAGTTCTAGCCACCCATAATCACCAGATGTATCAGTATGATTACGGATATGCGGTGGGCGCTATCCGCCCGCGCCCGATATCGGCGGCCGCGATAGCGGTCCATACCGTCAGCAAGGGGGCTCCGGGTGGCAGGTTCAGCACAGTATCCAGCGCGTACACCGTAAAACGGTACGCGTGGGGCTGAGCGGGACACGGCGGATCGTAGGCCGCCGTGCCCAAGCTGTTCTGCGCCTGGCGCGCCCCGGTCGGCAGCGAGCCCTCCTGGATATCCGTGGTTCCGGGGCCGATGTCGAACACGAGCCAGTAAATGCGCGGCGTGATCGGCGCTGAGGAGTCATCGACCACGAGTGCGAAGCTCTTGGTACCCGATGGCGCGCCCGACCAGTCGAGCGGGGGGTTGATTCCAGCACCGTGACAGGTATAACGCTGCGGCAGGACATTCTGGCTGACGGCCACGCTGCTGACGGACATCGTCTTGGGCGCGACCGGCGCCCCGTAGCCAGCGTTGGCGCCGCAGCCCGCCAGGACCAGGATCGTGGCCAGGACGGCACCAGCCGCCGCGAATCGGGACGGCGGCGGCCGCGGCCTGCCGCGGCGAATCCGGTCCTGGCCTGAAGTCACCCTCGCCTCTCTCCTGCCGACGGTTGATATTAGAACCTGTTAGGAAGCGTAAGGTGA
>JASHVM010000274.1:0-4443 GCA_030044595.1 Streptosporangiaceae bacterium | reverse complement strand
AACAGCAGGCCTAGCGCAGCGGCTTGAATGCCGCCCGGACCTCGGTCGCGAACAGCTCCGGCTCTTCCCAGGCGGCGAAGTGACCGCCCCTGTCGACTTCGTGGAAGTAGGTGACGTTCGGGTATGACTTCTCGACCCAGCTGCGCGGGGTCCGCCAGATCTCGCCCGGGAACGTGGTGAAGCCGACCGGGAGCTTGACCTCCGGACGGGGCTGCCCGGCCGCATGAATGGCGGCTTGCGTGTTCTCCCAGTAAGACCGCGCCGCCGAGGCCCCGGTGCCGGTCAGCCAGTACAAGGTGATGTTGTCGAGGACGTGGTCCCGCGTCAGGCCGCCGCAGGGCTGCCCGTCGAGGAAGGCGCGGGCTACCTTGTAGTAGCTGTCTGTGTCGTGGTCGAGCATCCAGGCCGCCAGGGCGACGGGCGAAGCCAGCAGGCCGTAGCCGATTGTCTGAGGCCGCGTGTTCTGCTCGATCAGGTAGCCGTTGCCGCTCGTCCTGAAGGTGGCGATCGCGTCGAGCGCCGCGCGTTCCTCCGGCGAGGGGTCCGGCGACGGGTAGCCGCCGCCCAGCCCCGCCAGGAGCAGGTTCATGTGGATGCCGAGCAGCCCCGCGGGCGCCTGGCGGCCCATATTGTCGGTCACGGCGGCGCCCACGTCACCGCCCTGGGCGACGTAGCGGGCGTAGCCGAGGCGGTGCATCAGCTCCGCCCAGGCTCCGGCGATACGGCCGACGTTCCAGCCGAGCTCGGTCGGCTCGGCGGAGAAACCGTAGCCGGGCAGCGACGGGATGACGAGGTCGAACGCGTCCTCGGCGGAGCCGCCGTGCTCGGTCGGGTCGGTGAGCGGGCCGACGACCCCGAGCATCTCGATGATCGAGCCGGGCCAGCCGTGGGTGATGATCAGCGGCAGGGCGTCCGCGTGCCGCGACTTGGCGTGGATGAAGTGGATGTCCAGGCCGTTGATCTCGGTCTTGCGCTGTGTCAGCGCGTTCAGCCTCGCCTCGCACGCGCGCCAGTCGTAATCGGTCGTCCAGTAGCGGGCGAGCTCCTGGGTCGTCGCCAGCTGCACACCCTGCGACCGGTCTGTGACCAGCTCCCTGGTAGGCCACCGAGTCTCGGCGATGCGCCGCCGAAGGTCAGCGATTGCTTCTTCGGGCATGTCGACCCGGAAGGGACGGATTTCAGTTTCGCCCGGCATGAGTCTCCACCTCTCTGGACTGGTTGACGACGACGGACGGCGGACCGCCTGGTTACGGCCCGACTTTCCAGGCCAACGACCCATCCCCGCGCCAGCCAAATGGTTGACACTGCCTCACGATCGTCGCTTACGCGAGCGCGTCGCGCCAGTGGACATCCTGGTCTACACCCTGGTCTGAACTGGCCTGCGCCGGCCGGCGGTGCGGGAATTCCCCGCCACCGGAGATCTCGCCGGGCGCGGTCAGAGTGCGCCGGTGACGTGCAGGCCGAAAACGGCGGCAGCAAGCTGAGCCGGGACGAGGGCCAGCCCGACAGCGCTGAACTGCCAGGCGGTGAGCCTGGTCCCGGCGTCGCGGGCGATGCGCCGCGTGATCAGCGTGGCCACTGAGCCGGTGATAATGAGGTTTGGCCCGATGGTGGTGGCGAGGATCGCTGCCCACAAGCCCGGTGTTCCGGCTGGCAGTATCGCCGCAGCGGCGGGCAGGTTACTTACGCCGCAAGCCAGCCCGGCGGCTGCGGCGAGCTGGCCGGTGAAGCTACCGTGGAGGGCAAGGCCGGCGCCAAGCAGCGCGCGGATGCCGGACGCGATCAGGAACATCGGCACCAGGTCGACCACGGCGCGGGCGGTGGGACCGGCGGCCACGGCGCGGGCCTGTCCGGGACGGGTGTTGGCAGCCCACACGGCCAGTGGCCCGAGGGTGGCCGCGGTGACGAGGATCCACGCGAGCCAGTCATCCCTGAGGTACACCGAAGTCGCTAGCGGGATGCGGCCCAGCAGGAGCAGGTTAGTGACGTTGGCCGTGGGCAACAGGAATGAGGCGGCATTGGCCATTACGGCAACGGCGACGGCCAGGCGCCCAGCCGGAAGGCCCCGGCGCAGAGCCGTGCGCATGGCCACCGGCGTGGCGACCACGACGGCGACGTCCAGGTTGACAAGAGCGCTGAGGAGGGCCGTGAGGGTCAGCACGGCGGCAGCGGAGGTGACCCTGGGGCCGCGGGCCGGGATGATCGCGCTGGCCAAGATCTGGAACGCGCCCAGCCGGTCGGCGAGGGCCGAGGCAAGGATGATCGCGGCCAAGGTCGCAAACGGCCTGGCCGTGGCGGCGGCCGCGGAGACCGAAGCATCCGGCCGCGTAGCGGCCGCGATGACCGCCAGGAGGATGCCTGCAGCCCATATGATCATGCGTAGAGGATCGCGAGATGACGTGATCCTGGCGGATTCGCTACTATTCTTTGGCGTGATGAACTGCATGACTCCTCCCTTCACCGTTGAATTACCTGTGTATAGCCCATCAGGCGGATACAGCGTCTGGAGTAGATGTTACACGATGATGTCAGATTCTGAACAAGCAGGAAGCGGCGAGCTGCTGGCGATCCCTCGCCTGGCCGAGCGGGTCGGGGTGACCCCGAGGGTGCTGCGCTACTGGGAAGAACAGGGACTGATCAGCCCGAGCCGCGAGCACGGCAAGCTGCGTTACTCGCCGCAGGATGTGGCCATCGCCAGGCTGATCCGCAGGCTGCTGGATACCGGGGCCGGTGTCGACGGCGTCCGAGTGCTCAAGCGCCTGGCCGAGCGTGATATTCGGCGCAGTTCCAGTGCTGGTGATGAAACGGCGCTGACCGAAGAGGCCTTGAGGCTCCTCTACCAGCGCAAGGCATTCCGCGAGGAGACGGGCATGGACGAGGAGCACTACCCGGAGGGAAAGCCGCCGCCACCGCCGCCGCCTCACCGCGGCCCGCCGCACGGCCCCGGGGCTCGCCCGAGACCTGGGCCACCGGAAATATGATGATCGGCCGACCTGGGAGCCCTCTCCAGCTTCTGCTCCTGGGGCCACCTGGCCTCCGTCCTGGTCACCGGCCTGCTGGCGGGCGCGTATGCCGGGATCGTGCTGCCGCGACTCGCGTGCTGTCGGTATCTCGCCGGTGGCGATCCGGCGGGAGATCTTCTGCACAGATCACTGAACCCCTGGTGCGCATCGGGTTCAGGCGTGGCGCCCGGGGGGTCATGTGGGCGGGCTTTCCGGCGCTGTCGCCCGTCTGCGCTCGATAGCCGCTGGCCGCCGGCGCTGCCGTCACCGTCGCTGTTAGCCGAGGCGGTGAATGATCAGCTCTTTTGCCAGACCGAGATGTGGCTCTGACTGTCGCTGGTAAAGGACTCCCGGCTCCAGCTGCTCCAGCGCTCCCGCAAGGTCATGCCGGCGAGCCGCGCCATCAAGTCCAGCTCGGATGGCCACACGTAGCGGAAGGGCACCGAGTACGCCTCTACCTCCTCGTTCTCCGTCCAGTAATGGTGCGAGACCAGGCCTTGAGTGGCCGTGCTGTATTCGTCGAAACCGAGATGGGCTGGGGTTACGGTTACGGCAAACGGCCGGAAAATCTCTCCGGGCGGGAGCCGCTGAAGTTGGGGGATCATGACCTCGATCACGAACCGCCCGCCCGGTCCCAGGTGACTTGCCGCGTTGCGGAAGCACGCGACCTGGGCGTCTTGGGTGGTCAGGTTCATGATCGTGTTGCGCAGCAGGTAGGTGAGTGTGAATGTGCCGTCAACGCCGGTGGTTGCGAAGTCGCCAACGGTCACGCCGATCTTGTCGGCGCCAGGCTTGGCCCGCAGCTGTGCCACCATCTCGGGCGACAGGTCAATCCCGTGCACCCGGGTGCCCCGCTGGCTCAACGGCAGCGCAACACGGCCGGTCCCGATGCCCAGTTCGAGGGCGGTGCCCGACCCGGCCAGCTCCGCTAGGAAGTCCACCGCCGGGTCCAAGACGGCCGGCTCGAAGAGGTTCGCCCACCTGGTGTCATAAACCTCAGCTATCCGCTGGCCGAAGTGATTCTCTGGCACGGCTGCACTCTGCCAGCACCGTCCGAGGACACGCCACTGATTTTGTCCGGTCCTCGCGACCTGCGGAGTACGGGACAGCCCCTGTCGTGCTCGAAACCGTCTGAGGCCGTCCAACGGTTCAGGTGATCAATGCCGAGGCGCTCAGCGTAGTTGGCGTGTGACCGGTCCAGTGCACCCAGGTTGCTGCTCGCCCCCGATGACTCCCCAGCGCTGGTCGCATAGCCGGATGCTGCGCTCAGCTGCGGCGCGATACGAACGGCCCCGCCGCATCCGAGCTTGCTCCCGCGCGGCACGGCGCAAATTTGCGCCTTTGCCTTGAGCCGCTGCGCAGGGGTGGCTACCTTGGATGCGCGGGCTTGGTATGAGCGAGCTTGGCCCACCCTACGAGCGGGCTCGGTATGAGTGAGCCG
>JASHVM010000273.1:0-2567 GCA_030044595.1 Streptosporangiaceae bacterium | reverse complement strand
GGGTTCACGGTCCAGCTGCCGGGGTTCGGGTTCTTGCGTGATGAGTTTCCCGAGCCGTTCAAAGTGGGCTGGGACATCGCTGACGGCTGGGCGACCTCCGCTGATCTGCCCGGAGTGCGCATCCCGGGTTCGCCGTTCATGGGGACGATCGGGCTGCCGCCCGGCCGCGAGCTGCTGGCGGCGACCATCGCCCGGGAGCAGGCGCTGCTGGAGCGGGGCGGGCTGGTGTTGCCGCCGTCGCCGGCGTCCGCGGTGCCCGCCGATCCGGCGATCGCGGCCGAGGCGCTGCGCACGATCCCGCCGCGCGAGCAGGCCGGGAACGTGGACATCAAGCAACTCGGCCAGGGCGCCACGCTGCTCATCCCGGTCGGCACGCCGGGCGGGCTGTTCTCGGCCGGCGACGCGCACTTCGCCCAGGGCGACTGCGAGACCTGCGGTACGGCCATCGAGATGGCCGCGACACTGCGGGTGCGCTTCGGGCTGCGCAAGGGCGAGGCAGCGGCCGGGAACATCCGTGACCTCAGGTTCACCAGGCAGGACTACTACCTGCCGCCCGAGTTCGCCGCCCCGCGCCGGTTCTTCGCCACCACCGGCATCTCGGTGACCCGGGACGGGGTGAACCATTCCGAGGACGTCACCCTCGCCGCCCGGAACGCGCTCCTGAACATGATCGACCACCTGGGAGAACGAGGCTGGACGCGGCAGCAGGCTTACGCTATCTGCAGCGTGGCCGTGGACTTGAAGATCAGCCAGGTCGTGGACGCCCCGAACATGCTGGTGTCCGCGTTCCTCCCCGAAGACATCTTCGTCAGCTAACGCGGCACAAGGCTTTCCGGCCTAATCGGAAGAGTGCCCGCGGCGGCGCGCAACGACCAGCATGCGCCACCCGGCGAGGCATAGGACGATGCCGACGAGAATCAGCGTGTCCATGGGCAGGTCGGCGCTGCCTACCGCACTCGCCGCGCCAGCGGCGATAAGCGCGAAAGCGCCAAACGCGATCAGGGTGATTCCATGCCGACGCAGGCCGCTGGTCCTTGCGCTCTTGTGACCGCCGGTTTTCCATCCTGCGCTGTTCCGCATCGCCACAGGCCGAGGATACTCCGCGGCTCACTCCCCCGTCGCGCTCTCATACCGCGGACACGGGCCGCGCGAGTACGACGACCACTGACCGGACGTGAAGCCACGACCCGCTTTTTACCAGCTGGCCCGAGACAGCGTGCTTTTGATGATGCGCAGCACGAGATCTGGCTCACGCAGCGGCGGCAGGTGGTCCATCCCGGGCGCCACGGTCAGCTCACATCCCGGGATACGGGCTGCGGCGTGCCTGTCGGCCTCGATTAGCGCGGGATAGTCGGCGTCACCGACCAGCAGCGATGTCGGGACGGCGATCTGGTCGAGCCGGTCGAAAACCGGCGGATCCTGCTGCTGCAGAGCACCGTGATCAGGTCGGCGAGCAAGGAGAACTTCACCGTCGGCGCGGCAGACCGGCCGAAACCACGGGCGTCGTACCGGATAACCCGCCAGGGCGCGGTCAGCGCGGGCAGCACCGGTTCCCAGATCCGCGAGTCGCCGACACCCGGATGCAGCAGGACGAGCGGCGGGCCGCCGCCGCCGCTATCGTCGGCCCATACCTCACCGCCTTCGACGGCGATCATCGTCTCAGCCACGAACCGGACTATCGCACACCGCCGCGGCCATGTCACGAGGCTCGCGAAGCTCCGGCGTTTCCTCGGAGGCGCATTGAGCGGCTAAGGCGCAGCCGCCGACCCTGGTCAGACGAACAGCGGCTCGGCCGCCGTCCGCTCGGCCAGCGCGCTCATCGCCGCGTCGTCCGGCGCCCCGGTGAACCGGCTGGCTGCGTCGAGCACCTTGGGGAGCAGGCCCAGGTCCCCCACGCTGTCGAGGAACACCCCGGGGCGGCTCAGCGCCCACCACACCGCGAGATCGATGTCGTCCTGCTGCTCGAGCGGCTCGTACCAGGTGGCCCGGGTATGCGGCCGGCCCGCCCACGGGCGCAGCGCGATCGCCTTGATCGTCTGGACCGCGATCCGCCGCTCGCGGCAGGTCTGGTAAAGGGCGTCGAAGTTGCCTGCGTAGTACGGGTTCTGCATGGTGATGAAGTTGTACGGGAGCAGGACCGAGTCAAAGTCAAACCGGTCGAGGCTGCGCCGGTGTGTCGCGGCGATCTGGCTGCCGTGGCCGGTGACGCCGATCCAGCGGATGAGACCCTGCTCCCGGGCTTCAACGGCGGCCTGGAGCGCGCCGCCGGGGCTCAGGGCGGTGTCCCACTCGATCGGATCGGCCAGGGAGTGCAGCTGCCAGAGGTCCACGTGGTCGACGCCCATCCGGTCCAGGGACCGGTGCAGTTCCTCGCGGGCCTCGGCTGCGGTGCGCTGGTCGCCCTTGGTGGCCAGGAAGAACCGGCCCGGTTCGCGCTGCAGCCACGGCCGGACGCGAACCTCCGCCTCGCCGTAGGACGAGGCCAGGTCCAGGTGGTTCACCCCGTGGGCGAGCAGGACGTCCAGGGTCTCGTCGGCGGCCCGCTGGGAGACCTGGGCCAGAGCCGC
>JASHVM010000272.1:0-4034 GCA_030044595.1 Streptosporangiaceae bacterium | reverse complement strand
GTCGCCCTCTGCCTGCCGGAGCGCGGCTGACGTGGGACAAACTGAACTGATGAGGGTCGTCGTGACGCGAATCGGCCCGGACGGCACGATGGATCGCCGGATGGTTGACACCGCCGCGTCCAGCGAACGCGGCCCGTGGGAGGAACTCATCACGCGCGCCGTGGCTGACCCGCCGCCCTACCGGCCGATTCCGGAGGGTGCGGTCTACCATCTTCGCGTCGATGAGCAGGTCATGCTGGTCACCGAGCACGACCTGTCCGGAGCGCTGTACGACCTGGTCACCGCCGTACTCGCCATCGGCGAGGCGCTACATTTAGGCGGTCGCCAGCCGCCGAGAGGGCGCTGCTAGCCGGCGCCCCAGGTATGGGGACGACTTAAGGTACGCGTCCCACGAACCGCCTTATCCGCGGACATCTGGTCAACGCCCAGACCAACCCGCCCCAGGACGTCAACGGCCTGATCACCCGGGCGGCCGGCTCGGACGCCAGCCGCCTGCGCGTGGTGGCCGTGCGGGAGTCAGCGCAGTTCCTGGATGCGGACCAGGTTGCCGGCGGGGTCGCGGAATGCGCAGTCGCGGTCCCCCCAGTACTGCTCCATCGGCTCTTGGACGACCTCGGCGCCACCAGCCTGCACCCTCTCGAAGGCGCCATCGAGGTCCTTCGTGGCCAGCATGATCCAGCCAAAGGTGCCCTTCGCCATCATCTCGACGATGGTCCGGCGCTCGCCGTCGGTGATGCCGGGGTCGGCTGCCGGCGGCGCCAGCAGGATAGACGTGCCCGGCTGGCCTGGCGGCCCGACAGTGATCCAGCGCATCTCGCCGGAACCCACGTCCTTGCGGACCTCGAAACCGAGAAGGTCGCGGTAAAAGGCCAGGGAGGCCTCGGGGTCGGTATGGGGGAGGGGCGTCGTGTGGATACTCAAGTCCATGGTGGTCATGGTAAGACCGGCGCGGCGGCGGGTGCTTCTCGATTCCTGACCGGTCTTCGGCGTGAGCTCAGCGATGTGGCTGGTCTTTCTCTGCCATCTCGGCGCTGGTGCCTGCCGCTATCAGCTGACCAGAGCCAGCGTGCCGTTGCCAGCCCGGCGGGATTGGCCCACCTACTGGCCACAGGGCGCCGGTGAGGTCCGCGCCGGTGAACACCGTACGGGAAACGACCGCGCCTACGAGATCGGCATCGGTGAGGTCCGCGCCGGTAAGGTCCGCGCCATCGAGATTGGCGCTGGTAAGCCTGGCGCCGCCCAGGTCTGTGCCGGAAAGGTCCGCGCGGACGAGCTTCGCGGCGAGCAGATCCGCCCGGGCGAGGACCGCGTGGGCGAGGACCGCGCCGGTCAGGTCGGCGCCGGTCAGGTCGGCGCCGGTGAGGTCGGCGCCAGCCAGGTCAACGGGTCTCAGGTCGCGCTCGGCAACACGGCGCCCGACAACGGTGATGGCTGCCTGAACGTCGGTCCGCGGCGATCGTTCCCCGGCCTGGCCGCCGGGACCGGATGGCGGCCGGTGCTGGCGAGAGCGCTCCCGGATGAAGGCGGCGAGCGTCTCCATCACGGCGGGGTGGTGGCTGGGCGAGTCGCGGGCGATGCGCTCCAGCGCGCCGATGCCGCCGATACGCACGTTAAGCTCCGCACAGCCAAGCTGCTCCTGCGCCTGGGCGTAGCGGCCGGTCACCTGCCCGGCGCGGGACCGGGCAACGCTCCGCGCAATGAATACCAGTGCGCCGGCGGCGAGCAGCCCGGCGCCAAGTGCCAGCAGCCGGCCGCGCCCGTAGGCCCGCGCTGCCGCGGGTGCCAGTCCCCCGGCCGCGATCCCGCCCGGCGTCCACTCCAGGCGCCGCTGCGAAGCAGCCCACCGCTTTATCACGGGCACGACGTTAGGGGAACGCGCCCGGCTGCGCGGACCTTTTCGCCGACAACGTCTGCGCCCAGGTTCCCGGCGTTCCTCACAGCCGGGCACACCGGGACGGAGATCAAGCCGCGAGCGCAGCGCTTACCCCCTTGGCCGCCACCCCCGTCTTCGCCGCCTTCACCGCTGCCGCCGGTGACCCGCATCCGCCCGGCCGCCGGCATCGACGCCCAGGAGCGGATCGTGGGCGTGCTGCGCTTCCTACCAGTTGGGGATGAGGCCGCCCGCGGGTGACCGCCAGCCCGATTCCCCGGCTGGCCCCCGTGACGACCGCAGCCTGCCCGCTGAGGCGCAGGTCCATGATGTCCCTCCTTCCGCCGCCAACCCAGCCCCGGCGCTCAGGCGGCGTGCACGACGTCCGGCAGGTACCCGATCTGCTTGAGGATCCCGAACTGGTCCTGGATCGTCAGGATCTCGGTGACCTTCCCGTCCCGGAAGTGCCAGATCGCCGTGTCGCGCACTTCGACCGGCTTGCCGGTCGCGGCCACGCCGCCGTACGGGCCGGTATGGGTCCCCCGCCACATGAGGGTCACGGCAAGCTTGTCTCCCGTGGCGAACATGTCCACAATGCTCGTGGTCACATCGGGGAAGCCCGTCAGCCGCTCGCGGATCCTGCCCACCGGCCCGGCCACCCCGACGTGGACGCCGTTGGTCCGCAGGTCCTCGCTGAAGATGTCATCGGCCAGCGCGAGATTGCCGGTCCATCCCTCGGTGAACCACCGCTCGGCTATCTGCATGTACCGCTCGCTGGTTTCCAGCTCGGCGGAGCTCGTCATGACGTCTCCTCTTGCCTTCGTACGGTGACCTGGCGGGCACTTTTCAAGGCTGTCCTGCGGCCCCCGGCCCGCGCTTGCGTCATCTGACTGAAATTCCGGCGCTGCGACGGTCCGGCCAGGCCGCCTGCGCTGAGCGGGAGCCTCCCGTGACTGGACGGGGGAGCTACCCCTGGTTCCGGTGCGAGGCCGAGGAGTTAAGCGCGGCCGGGATGCCGCGTCTTCGTCTGCCCGGCGGTCCAGTTGCAGTCGGATGACTCAAGCGCGACCAGGGAGTGCGCAGCACGATGGCAGTAAAGCCTGACCTACCCGAGGAGGTAGCCCGATAATGAACGGCACCAAGGCTCCCGTCGTCTTCATCCACGGCCTGTGGTTGCACGCATCCGCATGGGCGCCGTGGCAGGAGCGGTTCGCTTCGGCGGGCTATGAGGCCTTCGCACCCGGCTGGCCCGGTGATGCCGACACGGTCGCAGGCTGCCGCGCCGATCCCGACAGCATCGCCAACCACGGCATCGACGAGGTCACCAGCCACTACGCGGCCTTCATCGATCAGCTGCCAGCCCGCCCGATCATCATCGGGCACTCCTTCGGCGGGATGATCGCCGAGAAACTGCTCGGCATGGACTACGCGGCCGGGGCGATCGGCATCGACGCCGCGCAGATCAAGGGCGTGCTGCCGCTGCCGCTGTCGGCGCTGCACGCGACCCTGCCAGTCTTCAAGAACCCGGCCAACAAGCACCGGGCTGTCTCGCTGACGGCCAAGGAGTTCCATTACAGCTTCGGTAACGCCCTGCCCGAGGAGGAGTCCGATGCCCTCTACGAGCGCTGGACCATCCCGGCCCCCGCCAAGCCGCTGTTCGAGGCGGCGGCCGCCAACTTCTCGCTGCATTCGCCGGCGAAGGTCAATACCGCTAACGAAAGCCGGGGGCCGCTGCTGCTGACCATGGGCAAGCAGGATCACACGGTGCCGGAGGTCATCACCAAGTCAACGCTGAAGCAATACCGGCACTCCGATGCAGTGACCGACCTGGAGGAATTCGACCGGGGTCACTCACTCACCATTGACTCTGGCTGGCCCGAGGTGGCCGAGGCGTGCCTGGCCTGGCTGAACAAGCAGGGCCTGTAACCGGCACGCGCCAAGCCCGGCAACTGCCGCAGCCTAATCACCGGACCGCCGTACCAGGTCCTGCCAGGTCCGGCCGCTTCGCACACTCTCCGGCCGCTCAGCCACGACGTCCGAACCTGGGCGCGCATCGTCGTCGCGGACCTTGACGAGAATCCAGCGCGAATCCCCGGTCCGCGTCAGCGCGAAGCCGCCGGAAAGCTTCCGGCCATGCAAGACGAACGACAGATGCCCGGGCTCG
>JASHVM010000271.1:0-4132 GCA_030044595.1 Streptosporangiaceae bacterium | reverse complement strand
AGTTCGGCGGCCGCCCGGCGCGCCCCGGCCAGCCCGCTCACCGGCCGGCCGAGGACGGCAGCCGCCTCCGACTCGTTCACCACCAGCCAGTCCGGGGCGCCGTCGGCGACCAGCGCCGCCGCCCGGGCTGGGGATTGCGGGGCCGGAGCCAGGTTGAGCACGCGCAGGGGGCCGCGCCAGGACAAGGCGGCCCTGATCGCGGGCTCGGGGATCTCGGCGCTGATGACCAGGACGTCGCCGGCCCGGGCGCCGGCCCGGGCGGCGTCGTCCGGGCCGACCTCGTGATTGGCACCCGGCGCGACCGTGATGAGGTTCTCACCCGCACCGTCCACCGCGATCATGGCCAGGCCGGTCGGCACGCCGGCCAGCACGCGCACGTCGTCGGCGTTGACTTTTTCGGCCCGCACCGAAGCGAGCAGCCGCCGGCCGAAGTCGTCGTCGCCGACGCAGCCCACCAGCCGGGTGCCGGCGCCGAGCCTGGCCGCGGCGACGGCCTGGTTGGCGCCCTTCCCGCCCGGCGTGAACCGCGCCGCCGAGCCGAGCACGGTCGCGCCGGGGCCTGGCAGCCGGGGCACGGTCACGGAGATGTCCATGTTCAGGCTGCCGAGGACGGTCACCCGAGGTTGCATGCGCATCCCCGCACGGTAGCGCGACGCGGTGCCCCGGCGTACCGGACGGTGGCTTGTGGCGGGCTGGCCGCACCACGGACCCACGTTCACTAGGGTGAACGGGTGGAACCGTTCCTGCTGCTGTCCATCCGCGCCGACGACGCCGCGGCCGACAACGAATACGAGTCGTTCCTGACCCTGTCCGGGCTGGGTGAAGGCCAGCTGCGGCGGGTGCGGCTGGACCGGCGCGCGCTGGGGGACATCGAGCTGCGCGAGTGGTCCGGGATCTGGGTCGGCGGCGGGCCGTTCAACTACACCGACCCGGAACAGGCCAAGTCGCCGGTACAGCGGCGGGTCGAGGCGGATCTGCAGGGCCTGCTGGACATGGTGGTCAGCGCCGACTTCCCCTTCCTGGGGGCGTGCTACGGCGTCGGGGCGCTCGGCCGGCATCAGGGCGCGGTGATGAGCCGGCGCTACGCCGAACCGGTCGGGCCGGTCAAGATCATCCTTACCCCGCCGGGCCGGCGTGACCCGCTGATGCGCGGGCTGCCGGAGGTGTTCGACGCCTTCACCGGGCACAAGGAGGCGATCAGCGAGCTACCCGGCCATGCCGTCTTGCTGGCCAGCTCCGGCGGCTGCCCGGTTCAGGCGTTCCGGGTGGGCTCGAACGTCTACGCCACTCAGTTCCACCCCGAGCTGGACGCGGCCGGCATGTGCACCCGGATCGACGTCTACAAGCACGCCGGTTACTTCCACCCCGACCAGGCCGACGAGCTCAAGGCGCTGGCCCAGCGCAGCAACGTCACCCACCCGCCCGCGATCTTGCGCGCGTTCGTGCGGCGCTACGCCCGGTCCGGCCCGGAGCGGGCGGGCCGGCCGGAAGCGACCGACGCCGGGATCAGCGGCAGCCGGGACGGGGGCTTGACCTCGAGCAGCCGCAGGTAGGTGACGAGCCGCTCCCCGCCGCGAGTCGCCAAGGTGGCGAGGACCTGCTGCAGCTCGGTGACGTCGCGGGCGACGACGGACAGCAGGTAGTCGGTCTCGCCGGCCACGGCGTCCGCCGCGATGATCTGCGGCAAGGCCCGGACCTGCTCATTGAACACGCGTTCCGAGCGCGGGTCGCCTCGGCGCAAGGTGGCGGTCACGTAGAGCTGCAGCGGGAAACCGGCCGCAGCCGGGTCGAGCTGGGCGCTGATCACCCGGATGACGCCTGACTCCTTGAGCCTGCGGACCCGGTTCAGGGTCGCCGCAGGTGACAGGCCGACGAGACGGGCCAGCTCGACGTTGGTGCGGTCCGCGTCCTCCTGCAGCGCAGTGAGCAGCTGATAGTCAACATCGTCAAGTGAAACTGCCATACTACGAAATATTATCTTGTGCTAGAGCAATAACGGCGAATTTTCGTCGTGCCTGGCCAAGATGGAGTCATGAACACCAGCCGTCGTCACGCCATCGCAGCCCTCACC
Source organism: Streptosporangiaceae bacterium (assembly GCA_030044595.1). GTDB lineage: Bacteria > Actinomycetota > Actinomycetes > Streptosporangiales > Streptosporangiaceae > Palsa-504. The sequence continues at coordinate 2,061 of JASHVM010000271.1, read as the reverse complement.
GGGGCCGGGCTGCTCTGGGGTACCACCGTGCCGCTGTCCAAGCTGGCCCTGGAGTGGCTGGTACCGGGCTGGCTCACCGCCATCCGGTTCGGCCTGGCCGCCGCGGTCCTGCTGGCCGTCGTCGTGAAGACGCGGCGCGGGCTGCGCTCCGCCTTCACCCCCGCGGTGCTGGCTTCGGGCGCGATCGGGTACGGCGGTACGGTCATCCTGCAGAACGCCGGCATCGCCCGGACCAGCGTCACCCACGCGGCGCTGCTGATCGGGGCGATGCCCGTGCTGGTCGCGGTCATCGCGGCGCTGTGGCAGCACACCGTGGCCCGGCCGGTGGCCTGGGCGGGCTTCGCGCTGTCCCTGGCCGGCGTCGGCCTGGTCACCGCGGGCGGAGGCGGCGGCGGCGCGACCCTCGGCGGCGACGGCCTGGTGCTGGCCTCGCTGCTGCTGGCGGCCACGTTCACCGTGGCGCAGGGCCGCCTGCTGCCCGGCCGTAACCCGGTCGCGGTCACCGCCGTGCAGTTCCTCGGCGCCGCCCTCGCCGCGCTGGCCTTCAGCGTGATCACGGAGGGCGCGCCTGCCGCCCCGGCCGGCCCGGGACCCGTCCTGGCCGTCGCCGCGCTGACCGCGGGCGGGACGCTGCTGCCCTTCACCCTGTTCGCCTTCGGGCAGAGCCGGGTGTCGGCCGAGATCGCCGGGGCGTTCCTCAACCTCGAGCCCTTGGTCGGCGCCGTCGCCGGAGCCGTGGTTTTCGGCAACCCGGTCGGTCCCGCGCAGGTCACGGGCGGCGCGGCGATCCTCGCCGGCATCGGGCTGAGCAGCCTGCCGCTGATCGCGGGCAGGTCAGGTCAGGTACGGGCCGAGGAGGGTCAGGTCGGCGGGCGAGAGCCGGTCGCGCGCGGTCTTGGCCTGGTGCCAGTACGGGTAGATCAGCGGCAGCGCGCTGGCCTCGTCGAGCTGGGCTCGGTCGGCCTCGGTGAGGGTGAGGGACGCGGCGGCCAGGTTGTCGGCCAGCTGCGCGGCGGTGCGCGCGCCGATGACCAGCGAGGTTATGGCGGGCTTGCCGAGCGTGTAGGCCAGCGCCACCTGGGCGGCCGACACCCCGTGCCGCTGGCCGATGCCGACGAGGGTCTCCACGATGGAGTTCAGGGCCTCGGGGTCGTAGACCGGCGGCTCGCCCCAGCTGGAGAGCTGCCGCGAGCCAGCGGGCGGCTTGCGGTTCCTGCGGTACTTGCCGGACAGCAGCCCGCCGGCCAGGGGGCTCCAGACCAGGACGCCGAGGCCCTGGTCGACGGCGAGCGGGATCAGCTCGTACTCGGCCTCGCGGGCCTGCAGGGAGTAGTAGATCTGCTGGCTGACAAAACGCCGCAGGCCGAGGCGGTCGGCGGCGCCCAGCGCCTTCATCAGCTGCCACGAGGCGTAGTTGGAGGCGCCGACGTACCGCACCTTGCCCGACCGGACGAGGTCGTCCAAAGCGCACAGCGTCTCGTCCAGCGGGGTCCGGCCGTCCCACTCGTGCACCTGGTACAGGTCGATGTGGTCGGTGCCCAGGCGGCGCAGGCTGGCCTCGCAGCCGGAGATGACGTGGTGGCGCGACAACCCGGAGTCGTTCGGGCCGCGACCCATGCTCATCCGGACCTTGGTGGCCACCAGCACCCGGTCCCGGCGACCGCGCAGGACCTGGCCGAGGATCTCCTCGGCCAGGCCGCCTGAGTAGACGTCGGCGGTGTCGATCAGGTTGACGCCGGCGTCCAGGCACATGTCCACCTGGCGTTCGGCCTCCCCGACGTCGGTCGACCCGACATCCGCGAACGACCCCCGGCCGCCAAAGGTCATCGTTCCCATGGTCAGCACGGATACCCGCAGGCCCGACCGGCCCAGTGCGCGATACTCCATGCGCCGAACCTTACCCAGCGCGGCTGCCGCGAGGGTTCGGCGGCCCTGCGGGGCACGAGCGGGGAGGAGGGGCGGAACCACGGCCCGTTCGGGGCAATGAAGAGATCCGCGGTGCGGACGGGACCCGGGAGCGGGACCTGGAGGGGACTCAGCCGGCCGCGCGGGCCCGGATGC
>JASHVM010000025.1:0-4261 GCA_030044595.1 Streptosporangiaceae bacterium | reverse complement strand
CTCTGAGCATCCCTCTCTTAATCCGCGGGTTCGGGGTTCGAGTCCCTGGCGGCGCACCCGTACTGACCTGGGGTTTCTTCGCTCCAGGTCATTTTTATGTGTCCGGTTTTTCCCCATGTTGGATCCGTGTTTGCTCGTGAGTCACGACCGTGGTCGTGGCGGGCTTGTCAGATCTGGCCGGATCCGGGCGCAGCGGGGGCTGTAACGATCAGGTTGGCTGGACAAGTCTCTAGACGGTCTAGACGCGCCCGCCCCCTGGTAGCAGACGTCATTGGCGTCCAGGGCGATGAACAGCACCGAGCCGACCTGGAAGGAGTAGAAGTTGCCCGAGTACTTCGTCAAGTTGCCCGGCACCCGGTACCGGGTGTTGAACGCGGCGCAGCCCTGCGGCCCGTTGTCAAGTTCGGCCTCGTGGTTGCCGATGCACGGCATCCAGGGCCGGCTGGCCGCGGAGCGCTGCACGTTGAGCCCGAAGTCCCGCCAGACCTGCGGGGCCGTCTGCGCCCCTGCCGCGCTTGACGTGCCCCCGAGCTGGTGATGGTCTCCTTGTCGGCGTAGGACAGGTCGCCGTTGAGCAGGTGGAACAGCGGGGCCAGGTTCTCGACCTCGCTGGCCGCGTTGTACGCGTTCCACTGGGACTCGCTGTAAGTGGCCGAGGCCACGGTGGTGCCGTCGGCCAGGGTGTAGGTCGCCCCCGCGCCCGGCGTGCCGAGGTCCCCGAAGCTGGTGAACGCGAACGGGAAACGTCCCCGGGACGCGGTAGTGAACTGGCTGGTGAAGGTCACCGTCGGGGTTGCGGCGTCGCGGACCACGTAGGTGTAATCCGTGGCCGGCGCCAGGCCGATGAGCGGGACGTGATAGCCGTAGACCGTCTCGCCGCTGAGCCCGTCGGTGTACGACACCTGACGGCCTCGAAGCGGAGGCTGCCACCGTGCGGCGGCTGCAGCAGGACTTGCGGCGCGACCTCGGGTGCCGGGGACATCCAGGACACCGTCATCTCACTGGCGGGATCCGCGCCCCAGGTGAGATGGACCTGTTCCGGCGTCGTCCCCGATCCCAGGACGCCGGCGCTGACCGCCGCAGCGGAGTAACCTCGGGCCAGGCGACCGACACCGCGGCGGCGGCCCCGGCGCCGCCCACGGCCAGCATGAAGTTACGGCGGGACAGGCCTGGCGGGCCGGACGAATGCTCAGGCATAGGCCTTACCTTCTGCCCCACAAGTAAACACGAGCTTGCAATACGTCTAAAAAACAAGAGAAGATGCCAGGTGTGCACGCCGGCTGGGTCAGCCATCAGGGGCGTCGTCGTCCTCGGCGCGGCCGGAGTCCAGCACACGGGCCATGGCCAGCCCGCTGAGGGCTGGGTCCGACGGCAGCGGCTGGCGTTCGCCGGTCGGCGTGAATCCGCAGCGTTCGTACAGCTGGCAGGCGGGAGTGTTGTTCTCGGTGACCCACAGGTGCACGGAGGCGGCCCGGCGGGCGCGGGCCCAGCTGATCACGGTGGCGACGAGCGCTTCGCCCACGCCGCGGCCGCGGTCTCGCGGACGGACGTACATGGAGATCAGCTCGACCGTGACCGGATCGAGCTGATACCCGCCGGCCAGCCCGGCGGGCTCGGCGGCCGCATCGAGATAGGCCAGGAACATGCCGCCGCCGGAGCTGCGGCCGTGCCAGAACGCCTCGTCCCGGGCGGCCTCGGCCGCGTAGGTGGAACCGAAGGCGGACGGGGCGTCGTGCAGCGCCTCCAGCCGGATGTCACGCAGCACCTGCCAGTCGCCGAGGACCGTCTCACGGACCAAGACCATGGCTGGCGACCTCGTGCGAAGTTCCACTTCAGACGTCCCCGTCCTGTTGGCACGGACGAGTCGGCTTCCTCGGGATCATGAACGTCAGCGCGGCCATGCCGAGCAGCAGGAGGGCCAACTCGGCTACGCTCCACCGGTACGCGACGGCGTAGCCGTGCCGCAGCAGGGCGTAGAAGATTACCCCGCTCACGGCCACCCCGATCGCGTTCCCGACCTGCTGCGCGGTGGACAGCGCGCCCGAAACCGCGCCGGCCCGGCTCGCGTCGGCGTGCCCGAGGACGGTGGTCGTCAGCGGCGTGATGCACAGCCCCTGGCCCGCGCCGAGCAGCAGCAGCCCGGGGAACAGCACGGCCACCGGGCCAGCGGTCCCCCAGTGCAGCACCGCGGCCAGGATCAGCGCGTCGCCGACGGCGGCGGTCACCGCACCGGTCGCGATCACCCGGCGGCCGAACCGGACGGTCAGGCTCGGCGCGCGCAGCGACGTGATCAGGTATCCGGCCGCGAGCACGCTGAACACCCCGCCCGACGCGATCGGGCTCTCCCCGCGGCCCTCCTGCAGGTAAAGCGCCAGCAGCAGGAAGCTCGCCGCTTGCTGGGACCAGAACAACACCTGGCAGGCCAGCCCGGACCGGACCGCGCGGAGCGCGAAGATGCCCGGGTCGAGCAGCGGCTGCCCGCCGCGGGCACGGGTCCGCAGCAGGTGCCCGGCGAACGCCGCGAATAGGAAAGGAGCCGCAGCCAGGCACGCCCACGACCAGGCCGGCCAGCCGTGCTGGCGGCCGTCGAGCAGCGGCAGCAGGACCGCCACGAGCGCCGCGATGAGCAGCGCGGCACCGGCGAGATCGAGCCGGCCGACGCGCTCCGCGCGGGAGGCGGGCACCAGCCTGCGGGCGGCGACCAGGGCAGCCATGCCAACCGGGACGTTCACCCAGAAAATCGTGCGCCAGCCGAGACCGGCCACGTTCGCGTCGATCAGCAAGCCGCCGAGCAGCTGGCCGCCCACCGCGGCCACCCCCATCACGATGCCGTAGACGCTGATGGCTCGCACCCGGTCCCGGCCGGTGTAGGTGGTGCCGAGGATGGACAGGACGTTCGGGACCATGATGGCCGCGGCGAAACCCTGGGCAAGCCGGGCGGCGACCAGGAAGCCCGCATCGGGCGCCGCGGCGCACAGCGCCGACGCGATCGTGAACAGCCCCAGCCCGACGCAGAACATCAGCCGCCGGCCGTAGTAGTCGCCGAGCCGTCCCCCGCAGACGAGGAACGCGGCGCTGGTGAGCCCGTACCCGGCCACCACCCACTCGATGGCATCCGGGCCGGCCGGCAGGCTGCGCTGGATGTCGGGCAGCGCGACGTTGACGACGAAGAAGTCAAGGACGTAGGCGAAGGTGCCGCACAAGATGACGGCGAGCGGCCCCCACTTGGCGTCGCGCGACACGGTGCCGCCGGAGCTCGCCTGGACTGGCCGGCTCATGATGGTCATGGCACGAGCCACCGGGACGGCTTGAACTGGCGGCGGTAGATGTCTGTCTCGTCTACTTGTTCGGGGGCGAGGTCGGGAAGCTGCCAGGTTCGCGAGTCACTGCGGCGGAAACGCTCCAGCCAGAACCACGCTGGCCGCCCCTGGTAATAGGCCGGCGTGGCTGGCGGTCGCCTACGCTGCGCCGCGCGATAGCAGCCGCCGGGCGACGATGAGGATCGGCACGGCTCCGGACGCCTGCGCGAACTCGACGCGCCGGGGGCATTGAGACCGGCGGCCGTCTTCCTGCTGGTGATTAGCATGTACTGCACTCCGTAAGGTTGCTGCCAGACGCGTAAGCGTGGCAGGGTGTGAATTTGCTGAGATCCGGAGTCAAGCAGGGCCAGTTCGACGCGACGTCGACGTTAGATGAACGACCGTCCAGCTCAGGGCCGTCAGTCACAGGGAAGGCGGTGACCGCTGTTACCGCTACCCAGAGCGTGTGCGGCACCGGCGGCTGGAGCCGGTCGCCGTGGAGGGGTTCCCTGGACGTTCGGCCGGATCTCCGCCGTGCTGGACGTCGAGGTCACCAAGGTCTATAGCGGTGAACCGCTGCTGGACACCACCGATGACTGAATCCCGCCGGGACGGGGCCGACGGGCCAGACGGAAGGACGCGCTCCGCAGCCACGAGCGAGTCGTGGCCGCCGCAGCCGAGGCCTTCCGCGAGCACGGCAGCGGAGCCTCCGTCCCGCAGATCGCACGGCGCGCCAGGGCCGGCAAGGCCACGGTCTACCGGGGCTACGGCGAGATAGTACTCGCCGCACTCCAGCCCTGAACTTCCCCGGATTTCGAAGTCCCGCTCCTATGATTGGCACCATCGCCGGCCATCGGGGGCTGTCAGCGTTGGTCGCGCCAGATCCAGTTCTCTCGCTGGTAGCGAGCGGTCAGCCCGGCACGCAATTGGTTGTGCAGCGACGGGTTGTGCTCGCCGGGTTT
>JASHVM010000024.1:0-8240 GCA_030044595.1 Streptosporangiaceae bacterium | reverse complement strand
TCCGCCGCCTGCCGCCACACGTTGCAGGTCAGGAACAGGCTGTCGCCGTCCTTCCACTCCCCGGTGGCGTTGTCCCGGAACCGGGGCGTCGAGGCCACCCGGAACCGCGCCACCGGCTGCCCCGCCGGGGTGAACCGCAATTCCGGATCATCGACCAGGTTCCCCGCGATCGTGATCTGAGTGTCACCTGCTGCCATGAGACAACGCTATCGCCGGGTACTGACATTCTTGAGCGGCAGATAGCGCCGGCTTGGCTGACTGAACGGCTCTGGAGGCACCGAAGGAGTCCTATCAGATCAATCGCGTCACGGCGGTAGTGGCGATCGCGAGGAGGAAGACCACGACGGGGGACCGGCCAAGCCGGAGCGCTATAGCGCCGACCGCGACGCCGGCAAGCGTGTGCCAATCGGCGGTATAGCGTCGGTTGGCGTCGAACAGGTCGGTGACTACGAGAGCGGTGAGCATCGCGACGGGCAGCAGGCCTGCGGTCCGCTGGACTCGCGGGTGGTTCAGCACCGACTCAGGGAGTGAGACGCCGACGAGCTTCAGTCCGTAGCAGCCGAGCGAGGCGGCAAGCACCGTGACCCAGACGGTGGTCATCGGCCCTGCGGTTTGCGGCGCCGCCGCGTCGGCAGGAACCCGGCGAGGATCGCGACTGCCGTGGCGGCGATGATCGGGAGTCCGGCCGGGACGAACCGAACGAGCCCGAGCGCCACGACGGCCGCTCCGAGCGCGACGGTGCGGCCCCGATCGCCCGAGAGCTGCGGCCATAGCAAAGCCAGGAAGATCGCCGGAGCGGCGGCGTCGAGCCCGAGGGCCGAGGTGTCGATCCCGCTGCCGATCAGCGCGCCGGCGAGAGTACCCAGAGTCCACATTGCGTAAAGCGCGATCCCGGTGGCCAAGAAGGCGTACCGGCCGGCGCGGGGGTTCCGATAGGCGACGGCCATCGCGGTGCTCTCGTCGACAACCAGTTGAGCTGTCCAGATCCGGCGCAAGCCCCGTGGGCGGAGGATGCGGGTGACCGGCACGCCGTAAAACGCGTTGCGGAGCCCTAGCAGAAGTGCCGCCGATAGCCCTGCGAGCGGCGATCCGCCGGCGGCGAGGACACCCACGAGGGCGAACTGTGACGCTCCCGTGCACATGACCGCGCTCAGGGTGACAGCCTGGGTCACGCTGAGTCCGGACCGCGTCGCCACGGCGCCGAACGTAATGCCGAACGCGCCCGCGTAGAGGCCGATCCCGGCTGCCGAGCGGGCGATTGCTGCCCGTTCGGGAAAGGGTTCGGGCGCGAGCGTCTCGGCGCGGATGCGAGACCACGGTGTCATGGCTGCGCTCATGAGTGAGACATTACGCTGGCATACGCGCAATTCGATAGCAAATATAGCGCAGTTACTCTATTTTTGCACAATAATATTGGCTATGGACGCAGTAGACCGTCGGATCATTGCTGAACTGCAGCGCGATGGGCGTTTGTCGAACGTCGAGCTTGCCGACCGGATAGGCCTGACACCAGCGCCGTGCCTGCGGCGCGTCAAGCGGCTGGAAGGCGACGGCGTGATCCTCGGCTACGCAGCACGCATCAACCCTCAGGCGATCGGCCGGGGATTTGAGGTGCTCGTCAACGTCGACCTCACTCGCAAGGACCGGGCGACATTCGAAGCCTTCGAGGCCGCCGTCGCCGCGCTCGACGAGGTCGTCGAGGTACGCCGGATGTTCGGCCTTCCCGACTACCTACTCCGGGTCGCAACCGCCAGCCTGGAGAGTTACGAAACCTTCGTCTCCACCAAGCTCGGCGACGTGCCTGGTGTCGACAAGCTCGACTCTCACCTGACCATGAAACTGATCAAGTCGCCCGAGCACCGGATCGTCCCGCCCAGCGCCGGGCAGCACGCCTGACGCAAAGCCTGGCCGCCCGGCGGCGGGTTCCACCGTGACGACGTGTAAACGTCCTGCCGGCACCGAACTGAGTGGGGCGTCATCGCGCATCCCCTCTCGTTTCGGCACGACCGCCAGCGCGCGGCCCATTTCTGTCCGTCTCATGCCCGGATGGCGGAACCGGCGATTGACTGCCTGCCGCAGCTTGATGACCAGCCAGGCCAAGGCTGCCGACGCCAGGAGCGCAGCCGCAGGCAAACACAGCAGCGGCCCGGCTATCAGCGTGTTCCTCATGGGAGCAGGCTATGGCGAGACCGTTCCGGAAACGTTACGGTCTGACCCGGATTCGCCCATACCGGAACGCGGTTGTCGGATACCAAGGTAGCGGCCGTACCTCTGTGACGTCCGCGCTAGTGACTAAGCCCAGCCACGCATAACGGTGCCGTTGACCCGTTGAGGGTGCCCGCTGATCCGAGCCGCCTAGAGGTGTGATTTCATCCCATTCGTGGGATGCGTAGCTCGGTGGGCGGGAATTTAGTTGTACCGGGCGAGATGCCCGATGGCGGCCGGCGCCAGGATTCGGCCTGGCCGGCGTCGCAACGTGTGATCTTCAATGGCGAGCGATCTCACGTCGCTGGCCTGGAGGGAGCAGCGAGGTCCCCATGGTGGCGAAACGCGCCAGGCGGTCGACGGCTTGTGCTGGCGACCCAATCCTGGTCTCAAAGATCACCGTCCCGGGGGTACCGGACTGGGCGGTTCAGCGCCCGCAGGTCACCGGGCTGATCGCGCGAGGCACGCAGTGGTGCCCGCTGACCGTGCTGACGGGTCCTCCCGGCGCGGGCAAGACGATGGCGCTGGCCTCCTGGGCAGCGGCCCAGCCGGGGTCGGTGGCCTGGGTGAGCCTGGATGAGTATGACAGCAGGCCGGAGGTCTTCTGGCTCTACGTGACCGCGGCGCTTGGCCAGTGCGGCGTCACGGTGCCAAAGACGTGGCCGACGGCGGAGTGGGGGGACGAAGCCGGCCATGTGTTGGTGCTGCGGCTGGCGGCGACCCTGGCGGACCGTGACCAGCCGGTGGTGCTGGTGCTGGATGACCTGCACCTGGTAACCGGGTCAGAGGTGCTGAAGGGGCTGGACTTCATATTGCGGAACGCGGGGGGCGGATTTCGGCTAGCGGCCTCGTCGCGGATGGATCCGCTGCTGCCGCTGCACCGGTACCGGGTAGCCGGACAGCTCGCCGAGATCCGCGCCGGTGACCTGGCGTTCAGCTCTGCCGAGGCGGGGCAGCTGCTGGCCCGGCACGGCATCGCACTGTCGGCGGACTCGCTTGAGTGCCTGATGCGCCGGACCGAGGGCTGGGCAGCGGGCCTGCGGCTCGCTGCGCTGTCGATGGGCGCCCATCCGGATCCGGACCTGTTCGTCAAGGAGCTGGCTGCGGAGGACAGCGCGCTGACCGGGTACCTGGTGGACGAGGTCCTCGCCGCCCAGCCAGCCGAAGTCAGGCGGGTCCTGCTATACACGTCCATCCTGGACCGGATCACCGTCGACGCCGCGGCGGAGCTGGCCGGTGATGAGCAGGCCGCGGGAACCTTTTCGGCGCTGGCGCGCGCGAACGCGTTCATCCAGTCGGCCGGAGGCGGCCGGTACCGCTATCACAGTCTGTTCGCCGAGGTACTGCGTCTGAAGCTGCGGCGCGAGTACCCGGACCGGGTGCCCGTGCTGCACCGGCGGGCGGCCAGGTGGCATGCGCGGAACGGCCTTCTGGCCGATGCGGTGCGGCATGCCGCCCAAGCCGACGACTGGCCGCTGGCCGCGGAGATGGTGATCGATGACCTGGCGGTCGGGGAGCTCCTGGAGCCGGGAGACAGCCACCGGCTGCTCGGCGAGTTCCAGGCCATGCCGTCCGGCCAGTCCTGGACCGAGCCGGCGCCGTACCTGGTCTCGGCCGCAGTGGCGCTATCGGCAGGCCAGGCTGAGTCGTGCCTGGCCGCGCTGGAGGCCGCGGACACCATCCTGGATCGTGTTCCCGCCGATGAGCAACCCGAGTGCCGGCTGGCCGCCGCGCTGATCCGCCTGGCCGCCTGCCTTCGGGCCGGAGACCTGATGAGGGCCGCGTCAGCTGCGGCCCGGGCGGAGATGCTGCTCGGCAGCGTCCCGGGTGGCACGCTAGCCCGGCGCCCCAGTATCCGCGCCCGGGTGCTGTCCGGTCGTGGAGCCGTCGAGCTGTGGTCCGGCCGCTTGGACGAAGCGGCCCGCGTCCTGGAGTCGGGCGTGACCGTCGCGGCCACATCAGGCATACAGCAGGATCGAGCCGACTGTCTGGGGCGCCTCGCGCTGGTCGAGGCGTTGCGCGGTCGGCTGGGCCGCGCCGCCAAGCTGGCTACCCGGGCAACAGTGGATCTTACGGCCGCCGAGCGGCGGTCGTCCGTCCAGCAGGTGAACTCCGCGGCGCTGGTCGCGCTCGCCTGGGTTCACCTGTACCGCAATGAGTTGCGCGACGCGCGCAGGTACTTCAAGCAGGCTGACGCCGCTCTTGGCAGCACCGCGGACAAGGTGATCGGGACGGTGGCCCACCTGGTCGCGGCCCTCGGGAGCCTGGCCGAAGGGAACACCGAAGCGGCCGCGGGAATCATCGCTACGGCCCGGTCCGGGTGGTCTCTTCCGGCCTGGCTCGACCAGCAGCTGAGTCTGGTCGAGTCACGGGCGTGTGCGGCCGCTGGCGACATCCCGGCAGCGCTGGCTGCCGCCGAGCGCGCCGCACGGGACGACCCGCTGGAAGGGGCGGTCGCGCTCGCTCACGTGTGGGCGAGCGCCGAAGAGGACGAGAACGCACGACGTGTACTAGCCCCCGCGCTTGCGGCCCACAACGAAGCGCCTGAGCGGGTCCGCCTGCAGGCCTGGCTGGCCGATGCCCAGCTCAGCTACCACAGCGGCGACCACGCGCACGGTCACCGATCCCTGGCCGCCGCGCTGCGGGTGGCTGAACGTGAGCAACTCAGGCTCCCGTTCGCCTTGGAGCGTGGCTGGATCGAGCCGGCCCTGAGGCATGACCCCGAACTGGCGAGCGCCCACCGGGCCCTGTTGGCGCCCGTCCCGCGCGGGGAGCAGCTGCCCGCCGCGCCCAGCGTTCCGGAGCAAACCCCGGTCTTGGTGGTCGAGCCGCTCACCGAACGCGAGCGCGAGGTGCTACAGCACATCTCACGCATGCTGAACACGGCTGAGGTAGCCAGCGAGATGTACATCTCCACCAACACCGTTAAGACGCACCTCAGGAGCATCTACCGCAAGCTGGCCGCGGCTCACCGCGGCGAGGCAGTCCGGCGGGCCCGCGAGCTCGAGCTGATCTGAGGTCACGGTGCGCCTGCCGCGGTAACGGCAGGTCCTGCCCGGCATGGGCAAAGCTTCCCGCAAACTGGCGGGCTGGCTGGCTGGGGTCCGGAATACCAGATGCCAGGGCGCCAGAGGGATCAATGAGTGATCGTGCCGAATGTCACATAGGGCGACCAGATTGTCTGCCAGGCAATCCCTTGCGCTGGATCGATCGCCGAGACGATGTGATTGCCGCCCTCGTAAATCGCTACGTGATAGACGTAGCTGTTGGGGTCTGAATCTTCGTGGAAGAATACGAGGTCTCCACCCCACGCCGCGCGTCTGCTCTCGCGGCGGAAACGCAAGAACTGTTCCTCTGCGGTCCGGGGGATTGACTTGCCGTAGTGGCCGTACACGTACTGGGTCAGCCCGCTGCAGTCAAAGCCTGTACTGGGAGAACTACCGCCGTAGACGTATGGAACCGTCCCCATGAAGGTCTCCACGTATGAGGCTGCCTTTTGGTTGAACGACTCCGTGTGAGCGTTAGCCGTTCCTGAGAGAAGCGCCAGAGTTACTGCCATCGTTCCGGCGATGGTGCCTATCTTATGTCGGACTTGCACGGTCGTGCCTCCTTAAGAGTTTTCGTGGATTGGCTGACCGCACCGGCTCCTCCGGCCGGTGTCGCCGGGTCCCTTCATGGCCGCGACTACGACGCGACTGACCCGCGTGACGTAGGGCAAGCGTTTATTCACGCTACGAAATAAAAAGCCCTTACGCTGATGACATCATGCGACATCATGGCGGAAAGTTCGGCAAATTCAAAAATTTTCCCATCTTATGGGACAATTTGGACAAACATATGTTCCATGATTATCAGTTTTCACAAGGACAACACTGACATCACGGAAAGGTATCGGTAGCATCACGTTCATGATTCAGAGACACATTCCTTGCCATCCGATGACTCCTGGCAATGCATCGCAGAAAGGATAATCGCAGGTCAGAGTGTCATGCTGGTGTTCATCTGCCGCGTTGTGACTGCCTTTACCGGACCGGTACGCGCGCCGGCTCGCCGACCCATCCGGTCACCCCTCGTGACGGTACGTAGGCGCAGGGCGTGCCGCCCGTCGGAGACAGTTACCTGCTCATATCCTGGCCGTATGACGACGCCGCCAGTTGTGCCAAGCCGGACCCGGATAGGACACCCCGGTGCTCGGACGTGATGCTGACGGCCCGCAGATCGTCACGCTGACGTCGGTCCCCGGGTTTGTGGTGTTCGACCTGCCGGGCGTACCAGAGTCCGCTGGAGGCACGCGGCTGGCGCCAGATGTCAGCGTGCCTGAGGTGGCGCTGCTGGCCCGGGCGATGACCTACAAGTACGCAGCCCTAGGTGAGCGGATCGGCGGCGCCAAGGCGGGAGTGCGCGGGGATCCGGTCGATCGCCAGGGTAAGGCAGCCCTGATGGCCCGGTTCTGCTCGGAGATCAGACCGCTGACCGATTCGGGCCGGCTGCTCACCGGACCGGACATGGGCACGGCCGAGGAGGACTTCGCGCCGTTGCGCGAGCGCCGAGCCGTGCCGACCGCCCTCCGCGCCGAGGTGGACGGCCTGCCGTTCGAAGACGTGCTGACCGGGTACGGGGTCGCGGTGGCCGCGGAGGCGGCGCTGGGCGTCGGGTGGGGCGGGGGGTGGGACGGCCGTTCGGTGGCCATCGAAGGGTTCGGCAAGGTCGGCGGCGGGGTGGCGCGTGAGGTTGCCCGCCGCGGAGGCCGGGTGGTCGCGGTGTCCACCCTGGCGGGGTGCATCGTCGATCCGGCCGGGCTGGATATCGAGCTGCTCCTGGCGCTGCGCCGGGAGCATGGCGACGCGTGCGTCCTCCGCTACGGCCGGCCGGCTGGTCCGCCCGGTCAGTTGTTCACCGCGGTGGCCGCCGACGTTGTCGTCCCCGGTACCCGCCCCGGAGCGATCAGCGGCCAGACCGCCGGGTCGCTACCCGGAGGCGTCCGCGTCGTCGCGCCCGCCGCGAACGTGCCCTACACCGCGCAGGGTGCCGACACGCTGCGCCAGCGTGGCATCGTGGCGCTGCCGGACTTCGTCTGTAACGCGGGCGCGGTAATCGGCTACCGGGCAGCGCCGGACGCGCCCCCGGACGAGGTCCTGGCTGCCGTCGGAACCCGGATCAGCGAGCTCATACTCGAGGTGACGAGCCATCACGGCGGTCCGCTCGCGGGAGCCTACGAGCGGGCCAGACGATTCCTGCGCAGCTGGTGGGGCGAGCCGCCCGCCCCGCCGTTTGCCTCTTCGGAGGACACGCAGCGGTAGGCAAGCGGGACCAAGAGGCGGCGTCTGTCCCAGTGAAACAGCTGGCCGAGTCAGGATCCCAACGGCCATGGCTCAACAAGAAAGCGTCTGGAAGGGAGTGCCAATGCTCACGTTCGGCGTTGTCGTGCTCGGCGTGACCGATCGTCAGCGGGCCGAAGAGTTCTGGTGCGCGGCGCTCGGCTACGAGGTACGTACCGACGGGTTTGGCGGATGGGCCAGGGTCCTGTCCCCGCCGGGCGGAACCAGCACGGCCATCGCGCTGCAGACGAGCCAGACGCCGCCCGAGGATTACCCTCGCCTGCACTTTGACCTGCACGTGACCGGCGTGGATGAGCAAGAGGCGGAGGCGGCCCGCCTGGTCTCGCTCGGCGCGAGCCGGGTCGACTGGGACCGCTACCCGGACGACCCCGACTTCATCGTGCTGGCCGATCCCGAAGGCAACCGGTTCTGCATCGTCGACCTCGCCCACGAGTACGCCTAGCCCGTTTTCCGGGGTCGCTGCCAGCGTGTCAGGGCCGTCCAGGGGTGGGGCCGCGCGTGCGCCACAGCCGCTAGCGGCTTTCCATCGGCTGGCCCTGCCGGTACATCTGCGGCGGCTTGTTCCCCGCGGCCTGCCCGCCGTCGATCGGGATAACGGTTCCGGTGATGAACGACGAGTGGTCCGAGCACAACCACAGCACGGCCTGCGCCACCTCGGCGGGGCTGCCGACGCGCCGCATCGGCGTGGACTGCGCG
>JASHVM010000270.1:0-8457 GCA_030044595.1 Streptosporangiaceae bacterium | reverse complement strand
GCGACGCGCTCGGCCGGGGTCATCGTTTCGAGCACGACGAGGAAGGCCATGCTGACCGACTCATCCAAGGTGATGCGGTCGGCTGGGTCGGCGTCGGCGCCCGGGCGCCCGCCAGGCCACTGCGCGGGCCCGGGCAGCGGCTCGGGCAGCCACGCGCCCACGTAGGTCTCCCGCCGGGCGCGGGCCGAGCCGAGCATGTCCAGGCAGATCCGGCTGGCGACCGCGGTCAGCCAGCCGCCCGGGTTCTCGATGGCTTCCTGCTGCTGCCGGGTCATCGTGTACCAGCGGGCGCAGGTCTCCTGGACGGCGTCCTCGGCCTCGGCCAGCGAGCCCAGCAGCCGGTAGGCCAGGTTGATCAGCTGACCCCGCTCGCTGATGATCGCGTCCAGGCCCCCGTCGGCCCGGCCGCCTCCCGGCTCGGACTGGCTGGTCATGGTGCCGGCGGCTCCCTCGGTCGCATCTGCCTTCACTGGTCCGACGAAATAGCGCAGCGGACTGTGAGGTCGGCGCGTCACCTCACATTCCCACCGGCTGCGTCGTCGGAGTAGTGAGGCACCAAAACACCGCTGAGATTCAGAAGGGTAGGCCTCGCATGCCCACGCCCGCGACTACCGACCTCGACAACCTCACCTCGCGTCTGCCCAACCCCAACCGGTTCATCCCCGAGTTCGCAGAAATCGCCGGGGTCCTGTACAAGGCCACCGCGAACGGTTCGATCCCGCAGACCACCATCAACCTGGTGCAGCTGCGCGCCGGGCAGATCATCGGCAACACGTACCACACCGTCCGGGCCACCGGCGATCTCCGCCAGGCCGGGGAAACAGACGAGCGCATCAGCGCCGTGGCGTCATGGCGCGACGCCCCGTACTTCACCGACGCCGAAAGGGTCGCGCTGGAGCTCGTCGAGGCCGTCCTCACCCCCAGCCCGTTCGCAGAGCGCGTCCCCGACGAACTGTGCGCCAGGGCATCGGCCCACTACGACCACAAGGCGCTCTGGACGCTCACCGTGGCGATCGGCCAGATGTGCTTCTTCATCCCCGTCGCTCTCATCGGCAAGCCGATCCCGGGCACCGAAGCGCGCTGGAGTAATTAGCCAGCGGGGCGCCGGGACGGCACCTTGCGTGCCCTCGGCTGTCAAGCCGAACCGCTCTCCCTGTGGATAACCCCGCGAGTTATCCACAGGGAAGTCGTCGCGGCGTAGCGAGGCGTGCCGGCCGGTCCGCATGCTGGCGGGCATGAGAAACACCCTTGCCGCCGACGGCGGCGACTCGCAGGTTCCACCGCCCGGCGGTGTGGTCCGCGTCGGCTCGCCCCGCGAGCTGCTCGCGGTCGTCCCGCTCCTGCTCGGCTTCACGCCCGAGGCCAGCCTGGTCGTGATCGGGATCGCGCCGCCTCGCGACCGCGTCCGGGTCACGCTCCGGTACGACCTGCCCGATCCGCCCGACGCCGACCTGGCCGCCGATATCATCGCGCACGCGATCGGTGTCCTCCGCGCGCAGCGGCTGACCACCGCGATCGCGGTCGGCTACGGTCCCGAGGCGCCGGTGACCCCGCTGGCAGGCGCGCTGCGGAACGCGGCGCGAACGGCCGGGATCGACCTGTGGGATGTCCTCCGGGTCTTCGGCGGGCGCTACTGGTCCTACGCCTGCGGCGACCGGGAGTGCTGCCCGGCCGCCGGAGTGCCGTTCGACGTCAGCGGGCATCCCGCCTCGGCCGAGACGGCCGGGACCGGGACTCGAGTGCTGGTCGGCCGGGCCGCGGTGGCAGCCCGTGTCGCCCCGATCGGCGGCATCGCCGCGGAATCGATGCGCCAGGCCACTGCCCGGGCCGAGCAGCACGTCGCCCAGATGCTCGCGAAGGTCCGCAAGTCCGCGCGCGTCGGCGCCGCGCGGCACATGATCGCGGTCGAAGGGCTGGCCGCGGTCGGGGCGATGATCGCCCGCTACCGCGGCGGCGGCAGGTTCGCCTCGGATTACGAGATCGCGCGGATCACGGTGGCGCTTCGGGACCTCAGGGTCAGGGATGACGCCTGGGCCCGGATGGATCCGGCGCATGCGCAGGCGCACCTTCGGCTGTGGATCGACGTGGTGCGGCGAGCGCAGCCCGGGTACGCAGCCGCGCCTGCCGCCCTGCTCGCCTTCGTGGCCTGGCAGTCCGGCGACGGAGCGCTCGCGAACGTGGCGCTTGACCGGGCTCTTGCCGACGACGCCACGTACTCGATGGCCACGCTGCTTCGGCAGGTGATCAGCGCGGGAGCGCCGCCGTCGCTGGCCAGGCTGCCGATGACTCCGGAGGAGGTCGCGGCGAGCTACGACGACGCCGAGGCCGAGGCCCTCGGCGACGATGACGCCGACCACGACCCGGACATTGATGACCACCACTCGGACCTGGACGGCGAAGACTGAGCTCAGGGCGACGTCGGCCGGGTAGATATACCGTTCCGGGATACACTGCCTGAAATGTCCGTCCGGCTCAGTACGGTCCAGCGTATTTCGTTCTTCACCGTCCGTCCCCATCATTGATGGCAGCCCTTAACCCCCGGGAGGATGCCGGCATGACCGCCGACGCGCACGAGGTCGCAGTGGCCAGGCTGCGTGAGGCCTACGCGGCCTTGCCGCCGGGAGCGCCGGTGCGGCTGGCCAAGCGTACGTCGAACCTGTTCAGGTTCCGCGACCCGGTCGGCAAAGACTCCGAGGCGACGCAGGCCGCGCGGGACGGGCTGGACGTCTCCGCGTTCGGCCACGTGCTGTGGGTTGATCCGGCCCGCAAGACCGCGCAGGTCGGGGGGATGACGACCTACGAGGACCTGTGCGACGCGACGCTCAGGCACCAGCTGATGCCGAAGGTGGTGCCGCAGCTCAAGACGATAACCCTCGGCGGCGCGGTCACCGGGCTGGGCATCGAGTCGACGTCGCTGCGTAACGGCCTGCCGCATGAATCCGTGACCGAGATGGAGATCTTGACCGGCGACGGCCGTGTCGTCCGGGCCAGCCGGGACAACGAGAATGCCGACCTGTTCCGCGGGTTCCCGAACTCCTACGGGACGCTCGGTTACGCCCTGTCGCTGACGATCGAGCTGGAGCCGGTGCAGCCGTTCGTGCACGTCCGCCACTTCACCTTCGGGACCCCCGAAGCCTGCATGGACGCGATCGGCCAGATCGCCGCCGACCGCGCCTTCCGCGGCCACCGGGCCGACTTTGTGGACGGGACCGCCTTCTCGCCGGATGAGCTGTACCTGACGGTCGGCGCGTTCAGCGACGTCGCGCCCTGGCGCGGTGATTACACCGGCCAGCAGATCTACTACCAGTCAGTCAGGCGACACAAGGAAGACTTCCTTACCATCGGCGACTACCTGTGGCGGTGGGATACCGACTGGTTCTGGTGCTCGCGGGCTTTCGGCGTGCAAAATCCGCTGGTCAGACGGCTGTGGCCGCGCCGCTACCGGCGTTCGGACGTCTACCGCAAGCTCGTCGCCCTCGACCGGCGCTACGGTCTGACCGGCGCCCTGAACGCCCGCCGGCAACGCCCGGCACGCGAGGCGGTCATCCAGGACGTGGAGATCCCGGTCGACCACGGCGCCGACTTCGTGCGGTTCTTCGCCGCGAACGTGGGGATGAGCCCGGTCTGGATGTGCCCGCTGCGCGCCAGGCAGACCTGGCCCCTGTACCCGCTCAGGCCCGGCGAGGTCTACGTCAACTTCGGGTTCTGGGGAACCGTGCCGCTGCCCGCGGGCCAGCCGGACGGGTACTACAACCGCCTGGTGGAGGACGAGGTGGCGAAGTTGGACGGGCACAAGTCGCTGTACTCGACGTCGTTCTACCCCGAGGACGAGTTCTACCGGCGCTACAACGGCGACGCGTACCAGGCGCTCAAGCGCGCCTACGACGGCGAGGGTCGCCTGCTCGGCCTCTACGAGAAGTGCGTCACGGGACGCTAGGAAGGAAGCACTAAGCATGACACTGGCGGAGGTCTTCGAGTCGGTCGCGGGGCCCGATGCCCCGGTGGAGTTCACGGCCTATGACGGCAGTCACGCCGGCGAGCCTGGGTCCGCGGTGAAGATAACGGTCCGCTCGCCGGTCGCCGTCGCCTACCTGGCCCAGGCGCCCGGCGCGCTCGGGCTGGCCAGGGCGTACGTGGCCGGGCACCTGGACCTCGAAGGCGACATGTACGAAGCCCTGTCCCGGATGGCGGCGGCTCAGTCCACCTCGCTGGGAGCGGCCGAGAAACTGCGCCTGTTGCAGGCTCTCGGCGGCCCGAAGCTGCTCCTGCACCGGATCCCGCCGCCGCCCCAGGAGGTCCGGGTCAACCGCCGCTGGCTAGCCGGCCGCAGGCACTCCAAGGGCCGTGACGCCAACGCGATCTCCCACCATTACGACGTCTCCAACCGGTTCTACGAGTGGGTGCTCGGGCCGACCATGGCGTACACCTGCGCCTGCTACCCGCGCGAGGACGCGACCCTGGAAGAGGCGCAGGTGAACAAGTTCGACCTGGTCGCCCGCAAGCTGGGGCTGCGCGACGGGATGCGGCTGCTGGACGTCGGCTGCGGCTGGGGCGGCATGGTCATGCACGCCGCGCGGGGATACGGCGTCAAGGCCCTGGGCGTCACCCTGTCCGCGCAGCAGGCCGCCTGGGCGCAGGCGGCGATCGAGCGGGAGGGGCTGTCCGGCCTCGCCGAGGTGCGGCACCTGGACTACCGGGACGTGCCGGAGGCCGGCTTCGACGCGGTCAGCTCGATCGGGCTCACCGAGCACGTCGGCAAGCAGAACCTGCCCGGGTACTTCGCCTTCCTGCTCGGCAAGCTCAAGGTCGGCGGGCGGCTGCTCAACCACTGCATCACCCGGCCGGACAACATCCAGCCCGCCACCCGCAAGAACGGATTCATCAACCGCTACGTGTTCCCCGACGGCGAGCTCGAGGGACCGGGCTACCTCATCTCGCTCATGCACGACACCGGCTTCGAGGTACGGCACGAGGAGAACCTGCGCGAGCACTACGCCAAGACCCTGGCGGCCTGGTGCGCCAACCTGGACGCGCACTGGAACGAGGCGGTCGCGGAAGTCGGTCAGGGCACGGCCCGGGTGTGGCGGATGTACATGGCGGGCTCGCGGCTCGGCTTTGACCGGAACCAGATCGAGCTGCACCAGGTGCTGGGCGTGCGGCTGCACGCGGACGGGACATCCGGCATGCCGCTTCGGCCCGACTGGGAAATTCCGCGGGTCCTCGCCCGTTAATTCTTCCCGAACGGGCGGTGGTTTTTCCGGCCGGATGGCTGACCCGCGGGCGCAGCCTCCAGGCCTGCCGCCGGGGCCGGCCAGACGCGTGCCCTCGCTGGCCAGCCCGCGACGTGCCGGCCCGCCGGCTGCGCTATCCTGTGCCCATGCGTGCCGTCCGGCTGCTTCTTACCTAGCCGCGCCGACTCATTCTCGTTGGCGCGGCTGCCCCTCGTACCGAGGGGCGTTTTCATTGCGGGTGCTTTATCACCCAACGGGTTGACGGGCCGGACCGATTCGATGTGAGGGAATGATGACAGCGGCCGAGAGCGCCGAACTGGCGCAGCGCTACGACCCCCGCGATGTCCAGGAGAAATGGCAGGCGCGCTGGGCGGAGCTGGACCCGTTCCGCGCCAGTGAGGATCCTGCCGATCCCAGGGGTCGCTTCTACCTGGTCGACATGTTCCCGTACCCGTCGGGTGACCTGCACATGGGCCACGCCGAGGCGTACGCCATCGGTGACGCCCTCGCGCGCTATGAGTTCCTGCGCGGCCGCAACGTGCTGCACCCGATCGGCTGGGACGCCTTCGGCCTGCCCGCCGAGAACGCCGCCATCAGGAACAACTCGCACCCGGCCGACTGGACCTACGCCAATATCGAAACCCAGGCGGCGTCGTTCCGCAGGTACGCGACCTCCTTTGACTGGAGCCGGCGGCTGGCCACCTGCGATCCCTCGTACTACCACTGGAACCAGT
Source organism: Streptosporangiaceae bacterium (assembly GCA_030044595.1). GTDB lineage: Bacteria > Actinomycetota > Actinomycetes > Streptosporangiales > Streptosporangiaceae > Palsa-504. The sequence continues at coordinate 2,492 of JASHVM010000270.1, read as the reverse complement.
GGCTCTTCCTGCGCTTTTTCGAGCGAGCGCTGGCCTACCGCAAGGACGGGTACGTGAACTGGTGCCCGGTCGACCAGACCGTCCTCGCCAACGAGCAGGTCATCGCCGGCCGGTGCGAGCGCTGCGGCGCCGAAGTCGTCCGGCGGATGCTGAACCAGTGGTACTTCAAGATCACCGAGTATGCCGACCGGCTGCTCGCCGACGCCGCGCAGCTGGAGGGTTGCTGGCCCGACCGGGTGCTGCTGATGCAGCGCAACTGGATCGGCCGGTCGGAGGGCGCCGAGGTCGACTTCATGGTGGAAAGCCGGGACGAGCCGGTCACGGTCTTCACCACCAGGCCCGACACGCTGTACGGGGCGACGTTCTTCGTGGTGGCGGCGGACTCGCCGCTGGCCGAGCAGGTATGCGCCCCCGACCGCCTGGCCGAGCTGCGCGGCTACGTCGAGCAGGTGCGCAAGCTGACCGACATCGAGCGCCAGTCCACCGAGCGGGATAAGACCGGGGTGTTCCTCGGCCGGTACGCCGTCAACCCGGTGAACGGGGAGCGGATCCCGGTGTGGGCCGCCGACTACGTGCTGCCCGACTACGGCACCGGGGCCATCATGGCCGTGCCCGCCCACGACCAGCGTGACCTCGACTTCGCGCGCGCCTACGGCCTGGACGTCCGGGTCGTGGTCGATACCGGGCAGCCGGATCCCGCTCAGACCGGCGTCGCGACCGCGGGCGACGGCACGCTGGTGAACTCGGGTCCGATCAACGGGCTGGCGAAGTCGGACGCCATCGCCGCGATCACCGCGATCCTGGCCGAAAAGGGCCTGGGCCGGGCGGCGGTCAGCTATCGCCTGAGGGACTGGCTGGTGTCACGGCAGCGCTTCTGGGGCACCCCGATCCCCATCATCCACTGCCCGTCGTGCGGCCAGGTGCCGGTGCCGGACGACCAGCTGCCTGTCGTGCTGCCCGACCTGCGCGGCCAGGATCTGGTGCCCCGGGGCGTGTCGCCGCTGGCCGCCGCGGAGGACTGGGTGAACGTCTCCTGCCCCCGCTGCGGCGGCGCGGCCAAGCGCGACACGGACACCATGGACACGTTCGTGGATTCCTCGTGGTACATGTTCCGCTACTGCTCGGTCGACTACGCCGACGGCCCCTTCGACCCGGCCGAAGTCCGCCGGTGGGCGCCGGTGGACATGTACGTGGGCGGCGTCGAGCACGCCATCCTGCACCTGCTGTACAGCAGGTTCTTCACCAAGGTCCTGTACGACATGGGCCTGCTGGCCTTCACCGAGCCGTTTACCCGGCTGATCAACCAGGGTCAGGTGATCAACGGCGGAAAGGCGATGTCGAAGTCGCTTGGCAACGGCGTTGACCTCGGCGAGCAGATCGAGCGGTTCGGGGTGGACGCGATCAGGCTGACCATGATCTTCGCCAGCCCGCCCGAGGACGACATCGACTGGGCGGACATGCACCCGGAGGCCATGGTCAAGTTCCTGGGCCGGACCTGGCGGATCGCCGCCGACGTCGCCGCCGCGGACGCAGACCCCGGGGGAGCGGAGAACCGCGCCGGCGCACCGGGGGACACCGAACTGCGCAGGGCCACCCACCGCACCATCGACGAGGTCACCCGGCAGGTCGAGGCGTATCACCTGAACGTCGCCGTGGCCCGGCTGATGGAGCTGGTCAGCGCGACGCGCAAGGCCATCGACGCCGGGCCGGGAGCGGCTGATCCCGCGGTCCGCGAGGCGGCCGAGGTCCTGGCCGTGCTGCTGTCGCTGTTCGCGCCCTATACCGCCGAGGAATGCTGGGAGCTGCTCGGACACAAGCCCTCGGTGGCGCGGGCGGCCTGGCCTGCCGCTGACCCGGCCCTGCTGGCGCGGGAGACCGTCACCTGCGTGGTGCAGGTCAACGGCAAGGTACGCGACAAGCTGGATGTCCCCCCGGCCATCACCGAAGCCGAGCTACGCGAGCTCGCGCTGGCCGCGCCGGGAGTAGTGCGTACGCTGGGCAGCCAGCAGGTCAGAAGGGTCATCGTCCGGCCGCCGAAGCTGGTCAGCATCGTCGCCGCTTAGCCGCGACCCGCCCGCCACAGCCGGTACACCCCAGCGCACCCCGGCACCCGTCAGCACCGCCAGCACCGTCAGGCGCTCGGCGTTCCGATGCGCGCCGAGCGCTCAGACGCGACGGAGCACCGCCACGACACGACCGAGGATCGTGGCCTCGTCGCCGAGGATCGGGGTGTAGGCCGGGTTGTGCGGGATCAGCCAGGCGTGCCCGTCGCTCCGCTTGAACGTCTTCACGGTCGCCTCGCCGTCGAGCATCGCCGCCACGATCTCGCCGTTCTCCGCATCTTTCTGCTCCCGGACCACGACCCAGTCCCCGTCCGCGATCGCGGCGTTGATCATCGAGTCGCCCTTGACCCTGAGCAGGAACAGCGTGCCCTCGCCGACCAGCTGTCTCGGCAGCGGGAAGATGTCTTCGACGTACTGCTCGGCCACGAT
>JASHVM010000004.1:0-5961 GCA_030044595.1 Streptosporangiaceae bacterium | reverse complement strand
GTATCTCCTCCGCGCCTGCGTCCTTGGTCAGGTAGCCGAGCGCGCCGGCCCGCAGGGCCTCGATGACCGAACGGTCATCGGCGTACGTGGTCAGCACCACCACCTTGATCTCGGGGCGGCTGGCGCGCAGCCTGCGGGTTGCCTCCACCCCGTCCACCCTGGGCATGCGCAGGTCCATGAGGATCACGTCCGGCCGTAGCTCGTCCGCCAGAGCCAGCGCTTCCTCGCCGTCCGAAGCGGTACCGACCACCTCGACGTCGGGCAGCAGCCCGAGCAGCATGGCCAGGCCCTCGCGGACCACGCGCTGGTCGTCGGCGGCCAGCACGCGGACGCATCGCCCGGTCACGCGGGTATCCGCAGCTGCACGAGGAAACCATGGCCGGTGGATCCGGCGGTCAGCGACCCGCCCAGCAGCTCGGCACGCTCCCGCATCCCTGCGAGCCCGTACCCGCGGTATTGGTCCGGGAGGGCGTCCCCGCGGAGCCCCCCGGTTCCGGGGGGACCCATCCCCCCGGACCCCCCTTGGAAGTCCTCCACGTCCAGGCTTATCGCGTCCCGCAAGTAATCCAGGCGGACTTCGACCCGTTCCGGATGGGCATGCTTGCGCACGTTGGTCAGCGCTTCCTGGGTGACCCGGTACAGCGCGAGCCTGGCCGCGGAGCCGATCTCCCTTGGCTCGCCGAGCGTCACGTACCGGCACCGAATGCCGGTATCGGCCTCGAACGAGCGGGCCAGCGCGGCTAGCTGACCCGGACCGGGAAGCTCGTCGTCGCGGAGCATGCTGATCGCCTGGCGGGCCTCGTCCAGGCCGCTCTTGGCCAGCTGATGGGCGCGGTCGATGGTCGCGGCCAGCCGCCCGTCGGCTGGGTCGGACAGCGCGAGCAGCCGGGCGCCCTCGAGCTGCACGACCAGCCCGGACAGCGAGTGCGCGAGCACGTCGTGCATCTCGCGGGCCAGCCGCTGCCGTTCGGACAGCGCGGCGGCGCGCAGTTCCGCGTCGCGGGTCTCCTCCATCTGGGCCAGCAGCCGCTGCGACTGCTTGTCGCGCTCGCGGAGCCGCATCACCACCATGGCGTACAGGAACAGGCCGGTGAAGGAGACGACGGCGCCGAGGTAGCCGGTGAGCCCGTGATGCGCATGCTGGCTGGCCGTTTTGGTGATCACGAAGGCGGCCGCGGCGATCGCCGCCGCGATCAAGGCGATGCCGAGCCGGGACGGGATCACGCCGACGCCGGTGCAGACCGCGATGGCGACGATGACTCCGGCGGCGCCCGGTCCTGAGGGCTGAACCCACACCAGCAGGCCGGAACTGAGCAGGAGCAGGGCGAGGAACGGCACCCACACCCGGGGCGGCATCCTCCGCTGGAGCATCGTCTGGCGGATACCGAGGCCGCCGATGACGAAGCCGGCCAGGCCAACCGACAGGCCGAGCGACTTGCCGTGCAGGCCGATGCCGGGCGGTTCGCGCGCCGACAGATAGGCGACGGCGCCGAGGATCAACACCAGGAAGGGCAGCATGCGCTGCTGCCACAGCGCCCGGCTGGAGCGGGCCGTGCGGATCGCCTCGAGCGTGCTGCTCTCGAGCGCTTCAGACGGCTGGCCGGTCACGTTATCCAGGTTACGGATCCAGAGACCGGCCGTCCTCAGCACGAGGGCGGAGATTCGGCCTCCAACCACGGGTGGTCATCGTCCGCCCCGGGGCCTACCGCGGCACCGCGGTGAAGTTCCGCCCTGGCGCCGAAGACCGGGGAGAGCCCGGCGAGCCAGTCTGTAAGCGTCCACGAGGGACATCGAGTAAAGGAGACATCATGGTTCTGTTCTTTCTTCCCCCCGTCGTCCAGGCCGCCCTCGGCGTCGTGGTTGCGATCGTCGGGCTAGCTTTGCTGCACAGCTACCTCATCGCCGCGGCCGGGGCCGTGGGTATCGCCGTCGGCGCCGCCCGCTACGTTCGCTCCCGGCGCCGGACCGGATTCCAGCGATGAACGCGATCATCGTCAAGGACCTGGTCAAGCGCTACGGCGGGTTCACCGCGGTCCAGGACGTCAGCTTCGAGGTCGCCTCGGGGCAGGTCACGGCGCTGCTCGGCCCGAACGGCGCGGGCAAGACGACCACGATTGAAATCCTCGAGGGATTCCTCGCCCCGACCGCGGGCACCGTCCAGGTGCTGGGCGCCAACCCGCGGGCCGGGGGCCGGGCGTGGCGGGCCAGGATCGGCCTGGTCCTGCAGACCACCAGCCTGGACGCCCAGCTCACGGCGGCCGAGGCGCTGATGATGTTCGGGGCGCTGTACCCGAAGCCGCGCCGGGTCGCGGAGGTCCTCGACCTCATCGACCTGGCCTCGGACGCCAGGACCAGGATCGGGGCGCTGAGCGGGGGCCAGCGTCGCCGAGTCGACCTGGGCCTGGCCATCATCGGCCGGCCGGAGATGCTGTTCCTGGACGAGCCGACCACCGGCCTGGACCCGGAAGCCCGCCGACGGCTGTGGTCGGTCATCGAGAACCTCACCGCGGCCGGGACCACCGTCCTGCTGACCACCCACTACCTGGACGAGGCGCAGTACCTGGCCAGCCGGGTCATCGTGCTCGCCGACGGGCGGGTCGTTGCGGACGCCACCCCGGATGAACTGCGGGCGATGGGCGGGGTCCCGGTGATCCGCTTCCGGCTGCCCGCAGGTACCCCGGCGCTGCCTCCCGCGCTCACCCAGCACGTCGGCGGCAATGTCCTGACGATGCCGTCGGCCAACGTGACGGCGGACCTGGCCACGCTGGTCGGCTGGGCGCGGAAGAACTACGTCGACCTCACCGGCCTGGAGGTGGGGCCGCCCAGCCTGGAGGACGCCTACCTGGCCCTGACCCGCGAGGGAGAGCTGAGCCATGTCTGAAATCGCACTGCGAGCGCCACGGCTGCCCGGTCTGGGACCGGTCCTGGCCAGCCAGCTGCGCTACCAGCTGACCCTGCTGGCCCGCAACCCGCGCGTCATCGCGGCCGGCCTGGTCCTGCCCGGCGCGTTGCTCGCCCTCGAACGGGGCAACGCACGGCACATCACGATGGCGCAGGCAGCGCCGAGGATCGCCGGACTCGTCGCGTTGAGCGCGATTGCCATCGCGTTCTTTACCCACGCGAACGGCCTGGTCGTGGCCAGAGAAGCCGGCGTGCTGCGCCGCTGGCACGTCTCGCCGCTCCCGGCCTGGGCCTACTTCGCCGGACGGATCATGGCCACCATGCTGGTCACCGCGGCCGCGGGACTGATCCTCGTCATGGTGGCCATGGCGATGACCGGAGTGCACCTGACCGCACACGCGGTCGTGGGGTTGCTCGTCGTCGACATGCTCGGCGCGCTGGCCCTGGCCGCGGTCGGGACGGCGATCACCGCGATCATCACGAGCGCGCAAAGCGCGCAGCCCGTGCTCATGCTGGTCTATATCCCGCTGATCGTGCTGTCCGGTGCGTTCGGTGCGGTCTCGAGCCTGCCGCACTGGGTGCACACCGCCATGACCTACCTGCCGGTCCAGCCCGTGATCGACGCCGGGTCGCGCGCGCTTCAGTCCAGCGGGGCCATCATGACCGTTCACGACCTGGCGGTCCTGGTCGGATGGTTGGCGGGCGGCCTGCTGCTCTCGTTCTGGTTCTTCCCGTGGGACCCGCACCGCCCGGCGCACGCCAAGCCGACCGAGGCCCGCACCACGGACCGTTCGGCATAAGAAATAACGAAAAGGGGCGCGGGCCGGCCAGCCTCAGCGGCGGACCGGCCAGCCGCCTGCCTCCAGCGCCGCGAGCAGCGTCCCGGCCTCGGCAGGCCGGACGGAAAGCTCCGCGACGCCCACCGGCAGCCCGGGTGAGTGCTCGATCCTGACGTCCTCGATGTTGACGCCGGCGTCGCCGGTCGCGCGAAACAGCCTGGCCAGCTCGCCGGGCTGGTCAGGGATGACAACCTGGATGACGGTGAACTGTCTGGCCGTTCCGCCGTGCTTGCCCGGGATCCTGGCCACGCCCGCCCGCCCGCGGTCAAGCAGCGCCGCGACGGATTTCAGTCCTTCGCCGTCCGCTGCTTCGGTCAGCGCCTGGGCGGCCTCGGCCAGGTCGCCGGCGACCGCGGCGAGCACCCCGGCGACCGGCGCGGCGTTGGCGGACAGGATCTGCGTCCACAGGGCGGTGTCGCCCGCGGCGATCCTGGTCACGTCGCGGAGCCCTTGCCCGGCCAGGTCAAGGGCGTCGGCCGGGGCCGCCTCAAGCCGAGCCGCCATCGCCGCAGCCACCAGGTGCGGGGCGTGCGAGACGAGCGCGACCCAGCGGTCGTGCGCGGCGATGTCGGTCCGTACGGGGACCGCACCGCACGCGCGGGCCAGGGACACGACCTCGTCTGCGGCCTGGCTTGACGTCTCGGGCAGCGGGCACAGCGCCCAGGTCCGGCCGAGGAACAGGTCGGCGCGGGCCGCCGCCGGGCCGTGCTTCTCCCGCCCGGCCAGCGGGTGCCCAGGGACGTAACAGGTCAGGTCGCAGCCGCGGTCCCTAGCCTGCGAGACGGGAAGCTGCTTCACGCTGGCCACGTCGGTATAACACCGGGCCACATCGCGGGCCTGCGCGGCCGCGAGGGTGGCAGCTACGGCGGCCGGGGGCACGGCGATCACCGCGATGTCGGTTCTCGCCGGCGGGCCGTCGGCGGGCAGCGGCTCCCCCGCACCCAGGTCGGCCGCGAGCCTGGCGACGGCCGGATCCTGGTCGGTCAGCCAGACGCCGCATCCGCGCTCGCGCAGGGCCAGGGCGATCGACGTCCCGATCAGCCCCGTGCCGATGACGACGACCCGCACGGGGACGCTCACTGGGCGATGTCGAGGCGGAGGGCGATGGCGCCCCGCAGGTACACGTGCTGGATCGCTGACCGGGGGCGGTCGGTGTCCACGTGCGCCATCAGCCGCACGACGCGGGGCATGGCCCCGGGTACGGCGATCTCCGTGGCGCAGATCAGCGGCACGTCATGAAAGCCGATCTTGCGCGCGGCCAGGGCGGGGAACTCGGCGGTGAGGTCGGGCGTAGCGGTGAACAGGACGCTGATCACGTCGTCGGTGCTGAGCTCGTTACGAGCCATCACCTCCGTGACGAGCTCGGCGGTGCCTTCGAGTATCGCGTCACGCTCGTCCAGCTCGATCTGGACCGCGCCGCGAATCGCCCTAACCGTCATCTGTCCGTTCCTCCCACCGCCACAGGCTACAGCCCTGCCGTAGCGGTCAGAGGCCGACCGCCGCGTACAGCTCGCCGATTTCGGAGGTGGTCAGCTCGCGCGAGGCGCCCGGCTTGAGCGTGCCGAGCCTGATCGGGCCCACGTCGGTGCGGACGAGGCGGCTGACCGGGTGCCCGGCCGCGGCCAGCATCCGCCGCACCACGTGCTTGCGCCCCTCATGCAGCGTGATCTCCACCAGGGCGCGCTGGCCCGACCGGTCGATCACCCGGAACCGGTCCGCCGCGACGACTCCGTCGTCGAGCTCGATCCCGGTGGTGAGGCGGCGACCGAGGTCCTTCGGCACCGGGCCGGTCACGTCGGCCAGGTAGGTCTTCGCGACCTCGAAGCTCGGGTGGGCCAGCCGGTGCGCGAGCTCGCCGTCGTTGGTCAGCAGCATCAGGCCCTCGGTGTCGTAATCCAGCCTGCCGATATGGAACAGCCGCTCCGATCGGTCGCCGAGGAAGTCGGCCACGGTCCGCCGGCCACGCGAGTCCGACATCGCGGTCAGCACCTTGGCCGGCTTGTTGAACGCCAGGTACACAAGGCCGGGCTTGGCCGGGATGCGCTTCCCGTCCACCCTGATCACCTGGCGTTCGGGGTCGACCCGGGCGCCGAACCTGCGGACCGTCTGCCCGTCGACCTCGACCCGGCCGGCGCCGATGAGTTCCTCGCAGTACCTGCGGCTGCCGATCCCCGCCTCGGCCAGGACCTTCTGCAGCCTGACCCCGCCGGGAACGTCGGTC
>JASHVM010000269.1:0-3090 GCA_030044595.1 Streptosporangiaceae bacterium | reverse complement strand
CGCTGCTGGCCGGCGACCCGCACCTGCCGCAGACGCTGCCGTCGGTCTGGTACGAGGTCGCCCTGTCCGCGCCCGGCCTCGACGTCGCCGGGGTCAGCGTGCCGGGCCTGCCCGCGATCCTCATCGGGCATAACGCGCACATCGCCTGGTCACTTACTGACACGCAGAACCAGGCCACGCTCTTCTACGACGAAAAGACACGGCCCGGCGAGTACTACTGGGACGGCTCGTGGCGCAAGATGCAGGCCGTCCGCTACCAGGTCCCGGTGCGCGGCGCCGCGACCGTGTCCCTGACCGTCGACATCACCGGGCACGGGCCGATCATGACCCAGGCCGGGCAGACCACGTCGGTCGACTGGATGGGCAACGTGCCGTCGCCTGACCTCGCGGTCATGTTCAACATCTACCAGGCCGCCAGCTTCGGCCAGTTCAAGGCCGCCCTGGCCGACTGGCACGCGCCGTCGCAGAACTTCCTCTACGCGGACGCGGCCGGGAACATCGGCGCGATCTCGGCCGGCTACTACCCGCAGGTCGGCGCGGGCTGCCAGCCCTGGCTGCCGATGCCCGGCACCGGCCGCTGCGACGTGACCGGCGTCATCCCCTACCCGGCCGTGCCGCAGGCTTACGACCCGCTCTCGCACGTGCTGGTCGCCGCCAACCAGCGCCCGGTCACCGCGGCGTACCCCTACTACATCGGCACCAGCGCCGACTTCTTCGATCCCGGCTACCGGGCGGCCACCATCGACGCCGCGCTGGCCAACCGGACCGCCCCGCTCACCCCGGCCAGCTTCGCCGCGATCCAGACCAGCCTGACCGACCAGCTCGCGGCGCGCATGGTTCCGGAACTGCTGTCCGCGCTGCGTGGTTCTCCTCTTTCTTCTGCCGAACGGTCCGTGGTGCTCCTGCTCAGGACCTGGAACGCGACCATGGCGAGCGACTCGGCGGCGGCTTCGGTCTGGTGGACATTCTGGGGCGACTACCTGTCGGACGTGTTCCAGCCCTGGTGGAACCACGCGAGGGTCCCCGTGCACTACGACCCCGAAGGGCTCGACGTGTCCGCCGGCCAGGTCAGCCTGGACGAAGGCGTCTACCCGGGCGGGCAGAGCGAGAACCACGCATCACCCTGGTACGACGACCTGGTGCCGCTGTGGTGGGACGGCCGGTACCTGCCGGTACCCGCGCCCGGCTCGCCCGCGGGATCCCTGCGGTGGGCGCTGCAGCCCTCCGGCTCCGCGGGCCGGTTCTCCCGGGAGAACCCCCATGGCTGACCCGAAGCGGCTGGGCAGGCGCGGCGCGTACCGGTTCGGCGGGCTGCGTGCCCCCGAACGGCCAACCAAGCGTCCGCCTGCCGCGCACCACCCCTCGTTCCGCCGCAGGCGGTCGGCCGCCGAGGTGGCCTGGTGGCTGGCCGGGTGCGCCGCGGCCGCCGCGCTGCTCGGCCTGGGCGCCACTCTGGGTCTGTGGTTCCTGCCGTTCGCGGCCGGGATAGCCGCCGGCGCCGGACCGTGGCGGGCGCGTCCGGCGCTGAGCCTGGTCGTGCTGGCCGTCGCCGTGGGCTGGAGCGCCGCGTTCTGGTGGCCCGCCTTGTCCGGCGCTCCGATGGGGCCGACCGCGCGCACCGTCGCCGCCCTGGCCGGCCTGCCGCCCTACGCCGCGGTCGGCGTCGCCGGCCCGCTGGTAGTCGGCGTCGTCCAGGCCGTCGCGGGTTTCTGGCTGGCCCGCGCCGTGACCTACCGCCTCCGCTAACCGCCCCGCGCCCGGCCGGCGACGTAGACCGCCTGGTCGCCCTGGCTCAGCGAGCGAGCCTTGCGCCACCTATAGTTCGGGTGTGAGCTCGGGGGTCAGCGCAATCTTGCTCGACGCAGGCGGGGTGATGATCTTCCCGGAGCCTGACCTGCTGCGGCCGCGGCTGCAGCAGGTCGGCTTGTCTCTTGCCATCGCCTCGTTCGAACGGGCCCACTACCGCGCGATGGTCGCCCAGGACCTGGCCGCCACGCCGCCCGTCGCGGGTACCTGGTGGCGTGAGTACCTGGTCGGCTACCTCGCCGCCTGCGGCGTGACCGAGGAGCGGTGCCGGGACCTGGCCGCCGAGATCGCCGAGGCGACCGCGGGCCGCCCCTGGACGCACGTCGGCACCGGAGTGATGCCCGGGCTGCGGGCCCTGGCCTCGCTCGGCCTGCCGATGGGCGTGGTCTCGAATTCCGACGGCACCGTCCAGGCCGAACTGCGCCGCCTCGGCGTCTGCTACACCCCCGACGGACGGCAGCCGGACGCGAAACAAGAAGGAATCCGGGTCGGCGTGGTCGTCGACTCCGCCGTGGTCGGCGTGGCTAAGCCGGATCCCGCCATCTTCAGCATCGCGCTGGAAGCCCTCGGCGTGCCCGCCGGCGAAACCGTCCTGCACGTCGGCGACAGCCTCAGGTACGACGTGGCCGGCGCCCTGGCCGCCGGCCTGCAGCCGGTCCACCTGGACCCGCACGGACTCTGCCCGGCGGCGGACGGCCACCCGCACATCCGTACCCTGACCCAGCTGGCCCGGATCCTCGAACGCCCGGAATGCCGGCGCCGGGGATAGACTACGGGCTTGCCCGACCACGGCTCGAAAGTGACGGTTCGCCGCATGCGCTGGTCCCAGATGCACATCCCGACGCTGCGCGAAGATCCGGCGGACGCCGGCGCGCCCAGCCACCGCCTGCTGCTCCGGGCCGGCTACATCCGGCAGCTGATGGCCGGGCACTTCTCGCTGCTGCCGCTGGGCCAGCGGGTCCGGCTCAAGGTCATCGGGATCATCCGCGAGGAGATGGACCGGATCGGGGCCCAGGAGATCCTGATGCCGGTCATGCACCCGGCCGAGCTGTGGCAGCTCAGCGGCCGCTGGGAGCTGATGGGCGACGAGATGTTTCGGCTCAAGGACCGGCGCGGCGCCGACCTGGCCCTCGGCATGACTCACGAGGAGATCGTCACCGACGTGGCCGCCGAGCTCGAGTCCTACCGCGAGCTGCCGCAGATGTGGTACCAGATCCAGACCAAGCTGCGCGACGAGCCGCGGCCGAGGGCCGGCCTGATGCGCACCCGCGAGTTCACCATGAA
>JASHVM010000268.1:0-16408 GCA_030044595.1 Streptosporangiaceae bacterium | reverse complement strand
GCCGCGGAACTGCGCGGCGCCGGACAGCAGCAGGTCACGAAGTGCGGCCGCCTGGAGGGGCTGCAGTCCCTGGCCCGGCAAGCGGCCGAGGAAGACGAAACCGCCGAATCCGCCCGGTCGGCCGCGACGGCGCTGACCGGTCAGATCGACGCCGCCGAGCAGGCCGCTGCCGCCCGGCGCGAGCAGCGCCCCCGACTAAGCCTCCGGCGCGACCAGGCCCGCGAGGCGGCTGAACGACTGCCCGGCGTCCGGGCCGAAGCCGACCGTCACCAGCGGGCCGCGGAGGACATGACGGCGCTGGCCGAGGCGCGAGCGGACGCTGCCCAGCAGTCCGAGGCCTACATCGCCGCGAAAGTAGAACACGCCGAGCTGCTCGGCGAAGCGGCACGGCTGCGCATGGCGCGCATCGACGGGATGCGCGCCGAGCTCGCGGCCGCGCTGGTCGAGGGCGCCCCGTGCCCCGTCTGCGGCTCGCTCGATCACCCGGAGCTGTGTGAGCTTCAAGGCGACCGCGTCACGCGCGAGCAGGAAGAGGAAGCAGACGCCGAAGTGGTGGCCGCCTCGGAACGGGCCGAAACGATCGGCGCGAAGCTGGGGGGCGCCGACGAGCGCGTCGCCGACCTGTCGGCCCGGCTCGAAGGCGCGGGCTTCGCGGTCGCCGCGGACCTGCCGACGATCAAGGCCGAAGCGGGAAGGCTCAAAACGGCCTGGCTGGAGCTCCAGGACGAAGCAGCCCGACTGGCCGCTACCCGGCTGGCTGACCCGCAGGCCGCCCTCGAGGACCTGGACCAGCAGATCGCCGCCACGGAGAAGCGGCTCATCGAGCTGACCGAGCAGCGTGAGTCGGAACTCCGCCAGGCCGCCGAGGCGGACCAACGTGCCGCCCGGCACCGCGAGTCGCTGCTGGCCCAGCTCGACGGTGCGCCTGACCTCGACAACGCTCTGCGCGCCGCGCGCGAGGCGGCCGACGCGCTCATCGCCGCCGCCGACGCCGCCGACCGATGCGCTCGTACCGAGGCAGATGCCCGCAGCGAGGAGGACCGGGCGCTTCAGGCCGCGGCCGGCGCAGGCTTCGGCGACCTCGACGCGGTACGCGATGCCCAGCGTGACGGCGAATGGCGGGCCACCGCCGATCAGGCGATCCGCGACCATGAAGCCAGGGGCAAGGCGGTCGCCGAGCTGCTGGCCGATCCCGACCTCGACGTGGCTCTCGACCCGCCGGCCGACGTGGCGGCGGCGGAGACCGCGGCGGACGCGGCGCGCAAGGCCCTGGATGACGCCCTCGGAGCAAACGACCGCGCCCAGCACCAGGCCGAACAGCTGGCCGACCTCGCCCCCCAGCTGACCGCGCGGCTGGAGGAGCTGCGGCCGCTGAGCGCAAGGGCGGGCGAGGCCCGCAGGCTCGCTGACCTGGCCGCCGGGCAGGGCGCGAACACCCTGCGGATGACCCTTTCATCTTTCGTGCTGGCCGCCCGGCTGGAAGAGGTCGCCGCGGCCGCCAGCGAGCGGCTGCTCAAGATGACCTCGGGCCGGTACTCGCTGGCGCACACCGACGCGCGCCGCGGCACGGGCCGGTCCGGGCTCGGCCTGCTCGCCTGCGACGCGTGGACCGGGGCGGATCGCGACACCAGCACGCTATCCGGCGGCGAGACGTTCCTGGCCAGCCTGGCCCTCGCGCTCGGCCTCGCGGATGTCGTCACCGCGGAGGCGGGCGGAACCCGGATCGAGGCGCTGTTCGTCGACGAGGGCTTCGGCAGCCTGGACGAGGACACGCTGGAGGAGGTGATGACCGTGCTCGACGGCCTGCGCGAGGGAGGCAGGATGGTCGGCATCGTCAGCCACGTGGCCGAATTGCGACAGCGCATCCCCGCGCAGGTCCGCGTGCGCAAGGGCCACGCCGGCAGCCACGTGGAGGTCCGTACTCCCGCCGGCTAGACCCTTTTTCTACCGAACGGGCCGTGGTACCCGCCGTCGTCAGCAAGTTCCCAGGTCACCCGGGACCGGCGGCGCCCAAATGGTTAATTAACTTACATATTCCGGCAGCATCCCGATTTCGACGGCGATAAATAAGCGAGATCACTGCAAAGCGTCCCGTCCTTTTCTACACTTACCGGCTGGAGGGCGCATGGGACGCACGTTTCGAGCGGTGCTGAGCCTGGTCGGCGCGGGGCTTATGGTCGCGCTCGGGGCCGGCTGCACGAGCGCAAGCGGCTCGTCGGCGGTGACGGGCCTGGAGAAGACGGACCTGACCGTCGGCGCGGTGCCGGTCGGCGACGAGGCCGGGCTGTACATCGCCCAAGACGAGGGGCTGTTCAGGGCCGAGGGACTCCACGTCACGATCGACTCCATCGTCAGCAGCGAGCTGGCCACCAAGGACCAGAACAACGGCACGTACGACATCACCGCGGGAAATTCGGTCTCCTACGTTCAGGACCAGGTGACCGGCCAGTCGAACCTGGAGATCGTCGCCGAGGGCTCGCTCATGCAGCCGAACAACCAGGCTCTGTACACGCTGCCCGGATCGCGGATCTCGACCATCGCCGACCTCAGGGGAACGCGGATCGGCGTCAACGCGCCGAACAACATCGGCACCCTGCTGATCAGTTCCGTACTCGAAGAGCACGGATTGTCGCCGCATGACGTGCACTTCGTGACGATCAAGGCGGGCTTCCCGGAGATGGCGCAGGCGCTGCAGCAGCATGTCATCAACGTGGCCTGGCTCCCCGAGCCGTTCGGCAGCGCCGACGCGATGAAGTACGGGCTGCAGGAGCTCACCGACCTCGACCAGGGCGCGACGGCCGATTTTCCCGTCGGGTGGTACGTCGTGACCAAAGCGTGGGCCAAGAAGTACCCGAACACGCTCGCGGCGTTCCTTGACGCGCTCAGGCAGGGCCAGCAGATCGCCGACACCGACCGGGCCGCGGTCGAGCAGGCCATGGAGAAGCTGCCTTCCCCGTACACGGTTCCGCGGCCGATCGCCGCCGTCATGTCGCTCGAGACCTATCCGCTGAACGTGGCGCCCGACATCGACCTGACCCGCGTCCAGCGGGTCGCAGACGCCATGTACCGGCTCGGTATGCTGTCCCAGCCGTTCCAGGTCAGCTCGATGCTCGGCTGACGCGACCCGGATACCGGACAAGAGGGTCAGCCGGCGTGTTTCGCCCACAACACGTCCGATAACGACGCCATAACCGTGAGTGTCCGAGCGGGCCAATATCGCCGGCAAAAGCGGCCGATGCCTCTCGTCAGGAACCCTTCTCGCGGTTTACCATCGGAAACTGTCAGTCAAGAATTGGAAAAACTCTGACGGTACGGGCCGCGGGCGCGGCGGACAGAAGTGTCAGAGGCAGCGGACAGTTATGAATAGGAATTCGTCATGACAGTAGATCCCGGTGTTCGGCGCATCGTGGTCGGTGTCGACGGCTCAGCGGAGTCTGTGGCCGCACTGAGATGGGCGTGCAGGGAAGCCAGCCTGCGCGCCGCCGAGGTCCACGCGGTGCTCGCCTTGGAGTCCGCGTGTCATCAAGTCGCTAGTTACGCGGTGCCGACCCCCAGACGGTCCGGCGGGAGCTGGGGCGCCGCCCGCGAGGTGCTGCGCAGGTCGGTCAGCGAGGCAGCCGGGCTCTATCCCGGTGTCAGCGTGCGCACCGAGATAACCGAAGGCCTCGCCGCGCGCGTGCTGCTCGACCACGCGCGCGATGCCGACATGCTGGTGCTCGGCCGCTCCTGCTACGGCCCGGACCCCTATCGCGGCGCGGGACCCGTCATCCGCGTGTGCCTTCGGTCCGCTCCGTGCCCGGTCGTCATCATCGGCGCGGCCGAGGCGGACGACCACGTCCCCGCCGCGTGGCAGCGGGCCCTGGAGGGCTCGGCCGCGGCCAGGTAAGCGCGGCCGGTCGCGCCGCCGCGAGTAGCCTCGCGCTATGGCGAAGATCAGGGTGTGGCTTCCCACGCAGGACGCGGTCGAGGTGATGGGCGGTCTGCCCGACGGGATGGTCGCCGACGTCTGGACCGGCGGTGACCAGCTACCGGATTCGGCCGGCGAGGTCGAGGTCGTCGTGCTGCCGTTCGGGGTGCCCGCTTCCCGGATGCCGGTGCTGGCGAAACTGCCCAAGCTGCGGCTGATCCAGCTCATGTCGGCGGGCGCCGAGAACGCCATCCCCTACGTCCCCCCGGGGGTCACCCTGTGCAACGCGCGCGGCGCGCACGACCCGGCGGTCGCCGAGTGGATCATGGCCGTGATCCTGGCTGAGGCGCGGCAGCTGCCCAGGTTCATCGCGGCGCAGCAGGCGGGCACCTGGCGGCCCGCGGCCAGCCAGCCGCTGGCCGGCCAGACCGTGCTCATCGTGGGGTACGGTTCGATCGGCCAGGCGGTCGAGCACCTGCTGATCCCCTTCGGGGTCACCGTCGAGCGGATCGCCCGGCACGCGGGCTCCGGCGTATCCAGCGTCGATGACCTCGCGGTCCTGCTGCCCCGGGCGGACATCGTGATCCTGCTCGTGCCGGTCACCCCGGGCACGATCGGTCTGGTCGACGCGCGGTTCCTCAGCCTGATGCATGATCATGCCCTGCTGGTCAACGCGGCCCGAGGTTCGGTCGTGGACACGGGGGCCCTGCTGGCCGAGCTGAGTTCCGGGCGGCTGCGGGCGGCGCTCGACGTCACCGACCCTGAACCGCTCCCGGCCGGGCATCCGCTCTGGTCCGCGCCGGGCCTGCTGCTCACGCCCCACGTGGCCGGGACGACCACCGATGCCATCCCGCGGGCGCTGGCCATCGCCAAGGACCAGCTAGTCCGCTACGCCGCGGGCCGGCCGTTGCTCGACGTGGTCGGCACGCAGGGATACTGACCGCGGGTCGCCACGGGATCCCGCGGTGAGACAATTGTTCCCGTGCCGTCCCTGGTCGAGGTGTCCCCGGCGGTAGCACGGGCGGTGGCGGCCGGCACGCCGGTCGTCGCGCTCGAGTCGACGATCATCTCGCACGGCCTGCCGCGGCCGGGCAACCTTGCCGCGGCGCGAGAGTTCGAAGCCATCCTGAGTTCCCGAAAAGTGACCCCGGCGACGATCGCTGTTATCGACGGCGTGCCCAAGGTCGGCCTGCTGCCGCAGGACCTGGAGCGCATCGCCTCCGACGAGTCGGCGGTCAAGGTCGGCAGCCGTGACATCGGCATCGCGGTGGCGCGGAAGGTCACCGGCGGTACCACCGTGGCGGCCACGTCCGTGCTCGCCGCGCGCGCGGGCATCCGCGTGTTCGCCACCGGCGGCCTGGGCGGCGTGCACCGCGGCGCGGGCGAGACCTTCGACGAGTCGGCGGACCTGACCGTGCTGTCCCGGACACCGATCACGGTCGTCGCGGCCGGGGTGAAGTCCATCCTGGATATCCCGGCCACGCTCGAGAGGCTGGAAACGCTCAGCGTGGCGGTCGTCGGGTACCGCACCTCCCGCTTCCCGGCCTTCTGGATTTCCGACTCCGGCTACGACCTGGACTGGCGCGCCGACACCACGGAGGAGATCGCCGACATCATGGCGGCCAGGGAGGCGTTCGGCGAGCAGTCCGCGCTGCTGGTGGCGAACCCATTGTCCCCCGAAGACCAGCTCGACCCGCTGGTCCTCGGCGACGCGCTTGACCACGCCCTGGCCGCCGCCGCCGAGTCCGGCGTCCGCGGCAAGGCGGTCAGCCCCTTCCTGCTGGACCGCATCCAGCAGGTGACCGGCGGGGCCAGCGTCGAGGTGAACCTGACCATCGCGCGCGGCAACATCGAACTCGCGGCGAAGATCGCACAATCGTGGGCCGAACGCTCTGGTGACCTCTAACCCCCGCCAGGTCCTGGTCTGCGGTGACGTGATCAACGACGTGCTGGTCAAACCGCTGGACCAGATCGCGCCGTGCAGTGACACGCCAGCGGCGATCCGGGCCTGCCCGGGCGGATCGGCGGCCAATCAGGCCGCGTGGATGGCTCACCTCGGCGCCGAGGTCACCTTCGCCGGGCGGGTCGGGATCCGCGACGCCGACTATCACCGGCAGGCGCTGGCCAGGGCCGGCGTCCGCGCCCACCTGGCCGCGGACGCGGAGGTCGACACCGGATCGATCGTGATCATGGTGGCCCATGACGGCGAGCGGACCATGTTCACCGACCGGGCGGCGAACCTCAGGTTGCGCAGATCCGACATCCCGGACGGGCTGCTGGAGGAGGCGGCGGTACTGCACCTGACCGGTTACACGTTCTGCGAGCCGCCGCTGCTGGAGGTGGCGCTCTCGCTGCTTGACGACGCTCGGTCCCGCGGCCTGGCCGTCACCGTCGACCCCGGCTCGGCCTCCTTCCTGGCCCGGATGCAGCCGGCGGCGTTCCTGCGCTGGACCGCAGGCGCCGCGGTCTGCTTTCCCAATCGCGACGAGGCCGCGGTACTGGTCGGTGACGCGGACCCGATCACCATGGCGGCCCGCCTGACCAGGTTCTACGGCGTCGTGGCGGTGAAGCTGGGCGGCTCGGGCTGCGTGCTGGCCACCCCTGGCGAGGCACCGGTCCCCGTCGCGGCGTACCCGGCCGACGCGCGGGATACCACCGGGGCGGGAGACGCGTTCTGCGGCGCGTTCATGAGCAAGTGGCTGGCGGGTCCCCCGGCCCCCAGGGCCGCAGACCTGGTCGGCGCCGCGGAGTTCGCCGCGCGGATCGCCGCCTCGGTCGTGACCCGCTTCGGCGCGCGCCCGAGGACCGCCAGGACGTTACCGGATCGTCGGCCGGGTGGACGGTGACGGCGAATCGTAACGGTCTCCCGGAATTCCCAGGGCGCGAGAAATGCGCCATTGCCTGGATTGCAACTGACCGTTCAGTCAAAAGATCATTTATCGCGACCGAGCAGCGGGTGGCTGCATAAATGGAGCATAAATACGGCAACCCGCGCACCGTTCCAGTAAGTTGGTTTTACCAGCGGGGGTAGTTTCGGGATGGGGTGCATGGGCGCACTGCTGCGGCGTGCCCGGCGAGCAACGAGCCGGCCGCCGGCCTGGCTCGGGGCGGCGCTCGCGCTGGACTCCGCCATCGCCGTCGCGGGGGTCGTGATCGGGCCGGGCTTCAAGCTGACCGGCCTGCTGGCCGTGGCTCCGCTGCTGGCCTGCGCGCGATGCGACGGCCGGGCAACCGCGCTGGTGGCGGGTTACGCCGTGGCCCTGTGCCTGGTGGTGGCGGCCGTCAACGGAACGCTCGCCGCTACGGTCAAGGGTTACGGGTTCGCGATGGTCATCGCGGTGGGGATCTTCGCGGTGCTCATCGCCGAGATCCGCAGCCGGCGGGAAAGCAGGCTGATCCGCATCACCGACCGCGTCCAGCGCGCGATCTTGCGGCCACTGCCCGCCGAACTCGGCGGGGTGGCCTTCGCCTCGCACTACCAGTCGGCGACCAGGGAGGCGATGCTGGGCGGCGACCTTTATGACCTGACGATGACGCAGTACGGCCCGCGCTTCATCATCGGCGACGTCAAGGGCAAAGGGCTCGACGCGGTAGGCCTGTGCGCCTCGGCCCTGGCGATCTTCCGTGAGCTGGCCTTCGCCGAGCCCGACCTCATTTGCCTGGCCGAGAAGATGGACGCCCGGATGTCGCGAGACATGGAAATTGAGGACTTTGTCACGGTTATCCTGGCCGAATTCGGACCGGGCGAAGTTCGCATTGTCAATTGCGGTCACCAGCCCCCGGTCAAGATAGGCGCGGACGGCGGCGGACTGGAAATCATGGCACCGTCGGCGCCGACGCCCCCGCTCGGCCTGCACCCGGGCCCTTGCCGCCAGGACGTGGCGCTCAAGCCGGGCGACCGGCTGCTGTTCTACACCGACGGCCTGGTCGAGGCGCGGGATCGCGCGGGCCGGTTCTTCGAACTTGACGGCCGCGTGGCCGAAGCCCTCGCGGTACCGGGGCTGGACTCGGCGATCCAGGGCGTGGTCAAGCTCTTCCTCGAGCACGGCGGCGACCGGCTCGCCGACGACGTGTTGCTCGTGCTCGGCGAGCCCGTCGCATCCTGATTTCCCGAGCTAACGTGTCAGTGATGCACAGCGGCAGCGACACCAGCCGCCTCCCGGTCCGTACGCCCGCGCCGTGGCTGGTCAGAAGGATGTTCCCGATCCTCGCCACGATCGGGCTCATAGGCCTGGGGATGGCGGGCACGATCTGGGGACCGCGCTATTACGGGAAGTCGGCCTGGGCGGTTCCCGACGACCTGTGGGCGACCCTGGTCGCGGCCCAGCGGCTCTTGCACCTAGACCTGGCCGGCCTGTACACCTCGCCCACCAGCCTGGTCAGCTTCCCGGGCACCGCGTTGATCCTGGTCCCGGTCGCCGCGATCATCGACGCGGCCGGGCTCCCGCTGCACGCCGGTCCTCAGGGCACTCACCCCGTCGAGTGGCTGTTCGCCGGGCCGCTGGAAACCATCCTCTCGTCGGTGACGCTGTTCGCCGCCGACGCGATCGCCGAACGGATGGGCGCGAGCCGGCCCAAGCGCTTCCTGCTCGCCGCGGCCAGTGCGACCGCGCTGTGGAACGTGTCGGTGCGGTGGGGGCACCCGGAGGACGCCGTGGCGGTCGGGCTGCTGCTGTACGCGGTGCTGGCGCTGTCGGGCGCGCGAACCAGCCGGGCCGCCTGGCTGGCCGGCGCCGCGGTGGCCGTTCAGCCGCTCGTGCTGCTCGCCTTCCCGGTCCTGGTGGTGGCCATCGAGCCGAAGCGCCTGCCCGGTTTTGCCGTCAGGGCTGCCGCGCCTGCGGTCGTGCTGGTGGCCGCGGCCGCGGCGGCGAACTGGACGGCCACCGTCCACGCGATCACCAACCAGCCCAACGCGCCGGCGGTCGACCACCCCACGCCGTGGATCTACCTCGCCCCTCACCTGAGCGACGGGTCGGTCGCGGCCGGCCCCGGCCGTGCGCTCGCCATCGTGGTGGCCTGCGGATGCGGGCTGGGCGCCTGGCACCGGTGGCGAACGGCGCGGCTGACCGTCCCCTGGACCGCGGAAATCCTGGCCGACGTGCTGTGGTGGGTCGCGGCAGCGCTCGCCTTGCGGTCGGTGTTCGAGCCGGTGATGGTTTCCTACTACGTGTGGCCGCCGGTGGCGGTGGCGCTGGTGGCAGCGTCGGGCAACTGGTGGCGTCTGGTCCCGACCAGTGCCACGGCGACGATGCTCACCTGGCTCGCGCAGGCCTCGTGGCGGAATCCCTGGGTCTGGTGGACCCCGGTGATCGCGGTGCTGGCGCTCACGCTCGCGGTCGCCCGGCCGGCCCGGCCCGCCGCGCAGGTGCTGCCCGAGCCGGGGGAGGAGTTCGTCGTGGACAGCGCGCCTTAAGGCTCAGCTCAGGCCGGCGGTCTGCAGGAAGGTGCGGGCGATGACCGCGTATCCTTCCTGGTTCGCGTGCTGGTTGGGCCCGCGCGGCGGCGCCGTGCACGCCCAGGTCCACTGGCAGATCAAGGCGACGTTGCGCGGGACCTTGCCGATCCCGGGCGTCGTCACGAGGGTTCCGAAGTTCGAGGAGTCGAACGCGCCGAACACGTCCGCGACCCGGGCGCCGGACTCGGTGTAAACCTGCTTGAGCACGTCGTTGTAGCCGACGGCCAGCTGCTCGCTGAGCCAGGCGATGGCCTGGCCGGGGGTGCCGTTGAGCCATTCGGCCAGCGCGGGCAGGTAGTAGTTCATCCCGACCATCGGCACGCCCGGGCCGGCGGCCGCGCGAAGGCGCGTCATAATCGTGGCCAGGTTGGCGGCGGCGTGGGGGACGGCTGTGCCGAAGCACGAGGCGATCTTGCTGAGGCCTGGCTGGTTACCGCAGTCTTCGGTGTCATTGGCGCCGATGTCGATGGTGATCAAGAAAACGTGGCCGCGGTGGGCGCGCAGGAAGGCGACGGCGGCGGCCAGCTGGGAACCCGATTTATACCGGCAGATCCCGCCGTGGATCATCGTGTCGGTCGTCTCGCCCGGGCAGCCGAGCTTGACGAGCCGCAGCCCGGGATGATCGGGGCGCAGCGCCGCGTAGACCTGGTCGGGATAACCCTCCCCGGTCTCGACGCTCATGCCCGCCGCGTTCGGCTGGACTCCTTGCGACAGCGAGTCGCCCAGAGCCAGGTAGTAACTGGCCGGACCCGGCCTGGCCGGCCCGGAGCACGCCGTGACCGCCGCCACCATGGCGACGGCGAGCACGATGCGGACAAGGACCATAGCCAGTTCCCCGGGATCGACTATAGGTCGGGGCCGCTGCGATCCTGGCCGATCTGGTCATCCGTATCGGCGCAGTTCATGGAAGAAGTCCTCGATGATGTGCAGCCCGCCGGTGCGCGCCACCTCGTCGTAGACGTACCTACCGACCGCCAGGTCGAGTACTCCGAGCCCGAACGGTGAGAACACCACCGGCCGGTCTGCCGGTACCACCACCCGCCCGGCCATCACGTCGTCCAGCGTGCCGGCCAGGAAGTCCCGGTTGCCGCTCAGCTGTTCGGTCAGATGCGGCGAGGTGTCGGCCTTCAGGCAGTGCTCGACGTCGTCGACGACGTTGGTCGAGGCGAGCAGGATCTGCGGCGCCAGGTCGCGCAGTGACACGTGCAGAACCAGTGGATTGTGCTCGAACCACTGCAGGTCGCTGACGTGCGGCTGACCGGCGACCGTGGCGAAGATCACCAGATCGCTCGAGCGGATCAGTTGCTCGGCGCGATCGTGCACGTTGATCCGGGCGGCGGTGCCCGACTGCTCCAGGTACCCGCGGAAGCCGGCCACGCTGTCGGCGGACAGGTCGTGCACACCGATCTCGTCGAACGACCAGCCGGTGCCGGTCAGGAAGGTATGGATGTAGCGGGCAATCAGGCCCACCCCGAAGAACCCGGCCCGCGCCGGTCGTGGCCGGCCGCGGCTGAGCCAGTCGGCCGCCGAGGCCGCCAGCGCGGCCGTCCTGGTCGCGCTGATGATCGAGCTCTCCAGGCAGGCAAACGGGTAGCCGGTGTCGTGGTCGTTGAGGATCAGCACGGCCGAGGCTCGCGGGATGCCCGCTGTCACGTTCGCCGGGAAGCTGGAGATCCATTTCAGGCCATCGACCCGGAGCGGGCCGCCGATCGAGGCCGGCAGCGCGATGATCCGGGCCGAAGGCCGGTCGGGAAATCGCAGGAAGTAAGACGGCGGGTTCACCGAGTCGCCGGCGCTGTGCAGCCGGTAGGTGGCCTCGACCAGCTGGACGAGTCGGCGCTCCCTGCCCTGCAGCGCCCGCCGGACCTGGGCACCACCGATGACCGCGAACGGTGGCACGATCGCCTCCGCGGTGGTCATCTGACCATCACCCCGACGGTCGCAGCGCATTCGGCCAGGCGCACCGGATCGGCCATCGCGACGAGTACCTCGCGCGGCCCGGAGAAGGGCTCCCTGCTGTGCGCGGTGCGGACGTTATCCACGAGCATCAAGTCGCCGGCCTGCCACGGCTCGCGTACCGTATTGGCGTCGTAGACCTCGTTGATCAGCTGCACGACATCCGCGCCGATCGGGTCGCCGTTGCCGAAGCGGGTGTTGAACGGCAGCCCGTCGGGACCGTACACGTCCACCAGGTACTCGCGCACCTCGGGATCCAGTGTCCGCTCGTTGAGGAAGGCGACCTGGTTGAACCAGCACCGCTGGCCGGTGCGCGGATGATGCAGCACGGCGCTGCGGCGCTGGCTGGTGCGCAGTCCGCCGTCGGGTTGCCACTCGAACTCGATCGCGTTGGCCTGGCAGTAGCTCTCGACCGCGCGACGGTCGTCGGTGCCGAACGCATCGGCGACCGACGCCCCGATGTCGTCGTTGTAGTTGCGGGTGAGCACCCAGCCCACGCGCTCGAACCGCGCGACCAGCTCGGCCGGCAGGGCGCGAAGCACGGTCGGCGCGTCAGCTACCGCGGTGGCCCCGCCCCGGGCAGGCGCAGTCAGGCACGCGAACAGCATCAGGCCGGGGAACTCGAGCCTGTAGCTCAGTTCATGGTGCATGCACATCGGCTGGTTCGCCGGCCACTTGGACGAGGAGTACAGGCCGTCGGAGTAGGCCTGGCGGGAAGCGAAGGCCTCCCTTTCGGTCATCAGGCCGGCGGCCAGCCTCCGGAAGACCGCACCGGTTTGCGCCGGATCACGCAGCCCGAGGCCGCGGACCAGGACCCAGCCGTGCTGGGCGGCGACGGCGAGCAGCGCGTCCCGGTGGTCGGCCGCCCATTGGCCAGCGTCGTGGCCGGCGTCCTCGGCCCGCAGTACCGGGAGTTGACCGGGCTGCAGGTCCACGTCTGTCAGCGAGTGCGACATGTCGATGTCCTTTCGTTGCTGCCCAGGCAGAAGCCATCGATCACCTCGGCCAGGTCGGCGAGGACGGGATGCTGGATGAGCTCCTTGAGCGACACCGCGCGGTCCAGCGAGATCGCTAGCCTCACGGCCGACAGCGACGTGCCGCCCAGGTCGAAGAAGTTGTCGTGCCGGCCGATCTGGCCCGGTGGGATGCCGAGCACGTTCGCCCACGCGGCCGCCAGCCGCTGCTCGGCGGGCGTGGCTGGCGCGTGGTAGTCCGCGGTTTCGAGTTCCGCGGCGAGCGCCGTCAGCGCCTTGTAGTCGATCTTGCTGTTGGCGGTCAGCGGCAGGCGTTCCCGCCAGTGGAAGGCCGAGGGGACCATGTACCCGGGCAGCGTCTCACCGAGCCGGTCCCGCAGGGCGTCGGCCCGCAGTGGCCGCTGGCCCGAGTAAAAGGCCACCAGGCGCTGGCCCGAGGGGGCTACCACCACCGCGCCGTCGCCGATACCCGGGACCCGCAGCAGGGTGTTCTCGATCTCGCCGATCTCGATGCGGAAGCCGCTGATCTTGACCTGGGTGTCCCGGCGGCCGAGGAACTCCAGCTTGCCATCGGGCTGCCAGCGCCCGTAGTCGCCGCCCCGGTAGAGCCGTTGCCCCGCGCGATGCGGATCGGCCATGTAGGCCAGTGCCGAGCGCTCCGGATCGTTGATGTACCCGCGGCCGACGCAGACCCCGGAAAAGACGATGAGACCGGGTGCGCCGAGCGGCACCGGTGACAGGTACTCGTCGACGACGTAAACACGCACGTTGCTGACGGGCCGGCCGAGCGGGACCCGTTCGCCCTCGGGGGCCCGGTCCATGATCTCGTGATTGGTGTCGTCCGAGGTCTCGGTCAGTCCGTAGGCGTTGACCAGCTTGATCCCGGGGTTGGCCGCGAACCAGCGCTGCGCGAGCTCCTGCTTCAGCGCCTCGCCGGTGACCGACACGTACCGCAGGTCGGGCAGTGCCCGCGGATGCTGCTCCAGGTAGGACAGCACCACTTCGAGGTACGACGGAACGACCTGGAGTACCGCGACCCGGTTGGCGGCAATCGTGTCCAGGAACCGCCGGACGTCGAGGATCACCTCCTGCTCCACCAGCAGGGTCCGCCCCCCGGCCAGCGGTCCGGACACCAGTTGCCAGAGGGAGATGTCGAAGCACTGGGGCGCGGTCTGGGCCACCACCTGCCCGTCGCCGATCTCCAGGTCGCCGATCTTGGCGTAGATGTGGTTGAGCATGCCCGCGTGCTCGCACATCGCGCCCTTGGGCTCGCCCGTGGAGCCGGAGGTGAAGTAGATGTAAGCGAGCTGATCCGGCGCGACGCTGACGCCGAGATCGTCGCCGGCCTGGTTCTCCTCGTAGGCCTCCTCGACCAGGAGAACCTGGACCCCGGGCAGCGCGTCGAGGGCCGGGCCGAGCACGTCGGTGCTGCCGGGTTCGGTCAGCACGAACCGGCACCCGGCCCGGGACAGCGTGGTCGCGATGCGATCGGCCGGGAACTGCGGCTCGATAGGCAGGTACGCTCCGCCCGCCTTGAAGACCGCGAGGACGGCGGCCATCCAGTCCAGGTTGCGCTCGGTTATCACGGCGACAACGCCTTCGCGGCGCAGTCCCCGGGCCAGCAAAGCCCGGGCCAGCCGGTTCGCGCGGGCGTTGAGCTCCCGGTAGGTCCACTGCCGGTCGCCGTGCACGGCCACGACGGCGTCCGGGTTCGCCTTCGCCCGCTGCTCGAATACCTCGTGCACCCGGCGGTCCGGCAGGTCCCGGGGTGGTCCGGCGAGCCCTTCGAGCTGGAATCGGAGTTCCTCGCTGGACAGCAGGCTCTGCCGTCCGTGCTCGGCGTCCGGATCGGCGGCGATCAGCGCGAGCGCGGTCAGGTGATAGCCGGCGATCCTCGCGGCGCAGTCTTCGCCGATCACGTCGGTCCGGTACCTGAGCCGCAGCGCGAGCCGGTTGCGGTCCGGCTGGATCCCCACCCACAGCACGGTGTCCGCGGCCAGCTTGCCGTCGCCGCCCACTAGGTCAATCACGGTCTCGAACGACGTCCCGGTCAGCCCGAGCTCACCCGCCAGGTCACCGACCGGGAAGTCCTGGTGCAGCAGCAATTCCCACTCGGCCCGGTGGGTGTCCTGCAGGACGGTCCGCCACGAGCCGGGTCCGGCCGTCAGGCGGCAGGGCAACGCCACCCCGCGCGGCGCGGCGACGTAGCCGGTCACGACCTGCGGCTCGCCCGCCAGCGCCGCGAGCACCTTGGCGTGCGCGGCGAGCAGCACCGAGCTGAACGGCACGGCCAGCTCGGCCGCCCGCAGGCGCAACGCCGCCACCAGGTCACGCGGGATCGTGGCCTCGTATCCGGCGACGCCGGGTACGGGATCGAGGGTCCACCGGGGGATCGCGGTGGCCCCGCCGGCGAGCAGTACCTCGCGCCAGTACCGGCGACCGGCTTCGGCTTCCAGGCTGGTGGTGGTCATGTCACATCTCCCTCGCCGGGTTCCCGCCCCATCGCGCGCGCGGCGGGATTTCTTCGCCTTTCATCAGGAAGGAGTCCGGCGCGAGCACCGAGCCGTCGCCCATGGTCACGCCGTAGTGGACCATCGCGCCGACCCCGAGGGTGCAGCCGCCGCCGGCCGTGCTCCGGTCAGACTTGAACGTGCCGTCCTCCTGCGAGTGGCACTGGATCTTGCTTCCCGCGTTGAGCATGACGTCATCGCCGATAGTCGTCAGGGTCCGCTCGGTCATGTAGCAGCCGTCATCGAAGACTCTCTTGCCGATCCTGACCCCCAGTCCCCGCCAGATCAGGTTCTTGAACGGGGTGCCGTCGAACATGTGCAGGTAGCCCTCCCCGGGTACCTTCCACAGGCGTTCGTGCCGCCAGAAGTACGGGTCGTAGATCGAGCAGTACTGCGGCTGGAGCCGGCGGAATCCCCGCATGGCCCGCTCCAGCAGCACGAAGTAGACCGGGGTGACCAGGACACTGGCCACGAACAGGGCCGCCATCATCAGGTCCAGGGACCCGCCGTACGCATCGAATGCGGCCAGGGCGAGGACGGTGACGATGAAGACCTGCAGCCACCTGGCGACCAGGAAAACGCCCATGGTCCGGAGGTTGTACCGGTTCTTCGCGGCCAGGCGGGCAGGCAGTTCGTCGCCGGATCTGAGATGGTCGAACCGGCTGTCGCGCTCGACTGACCGCGGGATCTCGAAGCACGGCGAGCCGAGCAAGCCCGTGCCCTCGCGGATCTCCCCATCGAGCGGGATCATCGCCTTCGTCGCGAGCAGGCAATTGTCTCCCGTCCTGCCGCCGGCCGGATAGGCGATGTTGTTCCCGATGAAATTGCGCGGCCCGATCGACACCGGGGACACGCGGAACGATGTGCTCGAGAAGTCCGCGTTCATGATCGACAACCCGTCGGCCACCATGGTCCCGCTGCCGATCTTGCTCAGGTACGGGCTCTCGTGCCCCACCTCCGTGCCGAAGTTCGACCCGGTCTGCTCCACGCGGGAAAGGTCGTAGCCGAGGCAGCGCAGGTAGTAGACGATGTAGGAACTGTCCCCGAACAGGTGCGTGAAGAACTTCACGCCGGTCATGCGCGCGATCGCCCGGTGGATCCGGTCGTGGAAACCGTAGAGCGGATAGACCACGCTCGGCTTGATGAACAGGTTCAGCATGCGAGGGACGGTGATCACGAAGACCAGCCCAACCAGGACCAAGCCGAAGAAGAACACCGCCGAGAGTTCCAGCGCTTTAACGTAGAGCGTCGGTGAGGTGATCGCGTCCATGCTCGGGTTCAGCATCTTGCCGAGCATCGGCACCGCGGTCAGCAGGAGGAATACACCCCCCTCGACCAGCGGCAGGTAAAGGAGGAATACGCAGAGCACGGTGAGGGCGCAGAACCTGACCCGGCGCAGCGTGCCGCAGCGCGCCGGCGTGACCCTGACGTAGTTCAGGTCCGTGCGCTGGGCCGGAGACCCGTGCCAGCGCTGGCCGGCGGGAACCGTCTGGCCGCTATGCAGCGCGGAAGCATGACCCAGCTGAGACACGTCCCCCATCGACGTATCGATATCGAGGACGCTCTTCTCGCCGATGAAAGCGTCGCGGCCGATCCGGACCGCACC
>JASHVM010000267.1:0-15341 GCA_030044595.1 Streptosporangiaceae bacterium | reverse complement strand
TCGATGATGGTGGACGCGCTGATCGACGGGCAGATCGGCGAGCTCGAGGTCGCCGCGCTGACCGGCCTCAACACCGACCTGCGGCGGCAGTACATCAACGACTGCCGGGGCGGGGTCAACCGCTGGAACAAGATCCTGGCCGACGCCGGGCTGCCGCAGCGAATGAAGCTGCCGCACATCGCGTTCAACCGCCGCGTCGGCGCGTTCGCCGGCGTCGAGGCCTCACCCGACGGGGAGCAGCTGACCGCCGAGGAGTGGGAACGCCGCCAGGGTGAGTGGCTGCCCACCGCGGTGGACAAGACCCACGTCCGGTCCCTGATGCGGCCCGTCTACGAGCGCGGCAAGATCGCAGCCTGGATCGCCCCGCCGCGCAACGGCATCAACGGCCAGCCGTTCGACTTCGAGTACGTCCACCTGGCCTGACCGGCCGCCCGCCCGGGAGCCGTGCCATCCGCGGACCGTGGCACCACCGCCCGTTCGGCATTATCTGATCTTTCCGAACGGTCGGTGGTATCACCCAGCAGAACCCGGTCGGCCGGGTCTCATCGCTGGAAATAGCGGACCTGCTCCTCGTGCGTGACCCGCATCCATTCGGGGGATTCCGCGGTCAGCCGTGGGTCGGTGAAGGGCTTGCCGAGGATGACGGTGTCGAGGTACGCGGAGTCCGCCGCCAGCCGCCGCCGGAACTCGTGGGCGTCCCCGGCATGGCCGTGCCCGGGCACCACCTGGCGCACTCCGGGCACGGCGGCGAGCCGTTCCAGGCCGGTGCGGTAGTCGCCGAACGGATCGGTCGCGACCGTGTCGAGCAGCGGTATCTCCACGTCGGAGCACATGTCCCCGGCGACCAGAACGCCGGTGTCGGGCAGGAATACCGCGCCGTGACCGGGCGCGTGCCCGTCGTGGACGATCAGCTGGGTCGCCGGGCCGCGCCAGGGTATGGCCGAAGCGTCCAGCGCGGTCAGCTGCCCGACCAGCGACAGGTCATGACCGGGCGCTCCGGCCTGGACGCCGTCGAGTATGCCGTCGCGCTCGCTCTCCGCGATCAGCACCGCGGCGGGCGCGGCGTACCGGGGTGCATCGCCGAGCTCCCGGCTCCATAGCACGTGGTCCCAGTGCGGATGGGTGGACCAGGCCACCGCCGGAACCAGGCCGCGCGTGCCGAGTTCGGCCGCCAGCCCGGCCAGTTCGGCCACGGTCACACCCGGGTCGATCAGCAGGCACCCGCCCTCGGAGCCGACCACGACGGTCGTGGTGGTCAGGGCAAACGAACTGGTCGTGACCAGGACCCCCGGCGCGATCTCGGTCAAGCTTCCCACCAGAACGGTATACCAGCCCTCCAGGTTCCGGGGCTGGCGCCGCGCCACGAGCATCCGAGCAAGCCGTAAGCCAGACGGCTTAGGGCCCCAGCCGCACGGGCAGAGCCTCGAGGCCGTGGATGAGCGTGCTCGGCCTCCAGCGCAGCGAGTCCGCGGGAACCGCCAGCGCCATTGAGCCGAACCGGTCCAGCAGGCCGCCGAAGGCGACCTCGGCCTCCAGCCGGGCCAGCGGCGCGCCCAGGCAATAGTGGATGCCGTGGCCGAAGGCCAGGTGTCCCGAGCTGTCCCGGCCGAGGTCCAGCCGGTCCGGCTCGGCGTAACGGGACGGGTCCCGGTTCGCCGAGCTCAGGGCCACGACGACCGGTTCGCCCTTCCCGATGCGCACCTCGCTGATCTCGACCGGTTCGGAGGCGAACCGGTAGGTCGCGTGGTTGACCGGATTCACGTACCGGAGGAGCTCTTCCACCGCGCCGCCGAGCAGCGAGCGGTCAGCGCGCAGCCGGTCGAGCTCACCGGGGTTCAGCAACAGCGCGAGCATGCCGCTGCCAATCAGGTTGACGGTGGTTTCGTGCCCGGCTACCAGCAGCAGGAACACCATGGAGACCAGCTCGTTCTCGCGGAGCCTGTCCCCCTCGTCGCGCGCCAGGACCAGCGCGGACAGCAGGTCGTCGGCGGGCGCCTGCCGCTTGGCGGCTAGCAGCGCCCTGAAGTACCGGACCATCGCGGTGGCGTCCTTCATGAACACCTCGGGCGTGACCGTATTCGAGACGATAGTGGCTGACCAGGCCCGGAACTCATCCCGGTCGGCGACCGGTATGCCGAGCAGCTCGCAGATCACGGTAATCGGCAGCGGGAAGGCGAACGAGGCCAGCAGGTCCGCCTCGGGCTGAGCCGACATGTCGTCCAGCAGGCTGGCGGTGATCGCGGTGATCCGCGGCCTGAGCTCCTCGACTCGGCGCGTGGTGAAGGCCTTGTTCACCAGCTTGCGCAGCCGCTGATGATCTGGCGGGTCGCTGTTGAGCATGTGCACGTCGAGAGCGGCGTAGATCGACTCCGGGTCGGGGTGCCAGCCCGGCACGCTCTTGCCCAGCCGCGGATCGGCCAGCGCGGCGCGCGCCTCGGCGTACCCCGTAATCAGCCAGGCCGGCGTCCCGCCCGGCATGATCACCGCCGAGACCGGCCGCTCAGCCCGCAGCCGCGCGTGCACGGAATACGGATCCTGGAAGTACTCGGCGCCGAGGCGTTCGACGACCGTGTTCGCCTGAGTCATGCCTGCCCCCTGGTCAGATTCGGCGAAACCCCGTTCCAGGCCATCTTAAGTAATAACTTGTACGTTGTAAAGGCGTCGCCCGGGTGGCCGGAGGATCGGGAACCACCGGAGCGTCGGAAACCGCTGGAGGGTCGAGGGCCACCGGAGGGTCGAGGGCCGACGCGCCGGCGGGTCGCAGCCAGCAGAGCCTGGCGGGCCACCAGTTCCACCGCCCGATCAGCACCACCGCCGACGGCACGAGCAGCGTCCGGACCAGGAAGGTGTCCATCAGCACGCCGAGGGCGAGGCCGACGCCGACATCCACGATCGTCCTGACGTTCTGCTGCCCCGCGCTGCCAGAGCCCACTATCGCCAGCACCCCGAACGTCCCGGCCAGCACGAGCCCCGCCGAGGTAACCGTGGTACCGGTGACGCTGAGCGCGCGCCTGACCGCTTCCGGTAGCGGCGATCGGTGGGCTTCCTCCCTGATCCGCGTCATGACCAGGATGTTGTAGTCCTCGCCGAGCGCCAGCAGGAACACGAACAGCAGGAACGGCAGGATAAACGTCAGCCCCGGCTGGCCGGCGATCGTGACGAACACGAGCACGGTCAGGCCCAGGGCGGCGAAGTAAGACAGCACGACGGACAGGATCAGGTAGAGCGGCGCGACCAGGCTCCGCATCACCAGCGCGAGCAGCACGGCGATGACCGCGATGGCGATCGGGATGACAGTGCGCAGGTCGCTGTCGGACAGCCGGGCGACGTCGTAGGTGAACGCTGCCTGCCCGGTGACACCGTACGCGGAAGCTCCGGCAACGCGCGCCGCGCGGGCGGCGGCAACCCGGATGGCGGGCACCGCCTCTTCCGCCGCGGTCGTGGTGGGATTGCCGGCGGTCAGGCCCGTCGCGAACGAGATCGTGTACCCGTCCCCGCTCACGTACGTGCCGCTCGCGCGGTAGGCCTGGTACGCCGAGAGCTTCGCCCGCGGGGTCTTCGCGGCCAGCGTGGCGGGAAGCCCGCGGGGCGGCCCGAAGGCGGCGTGCAGCGCGGCGTACTGCGCCGCGGTCAGCACGGTGCCGTTGGCGTTCAGAGGTCCGACCACCGCGGTGAATTGCGGGCTCGCGGCCAGCTGCCGCCCGGCGGCGGCCACGGCCGCCGCGTCCGCCCAGACCGGGTGCCGCAGGCGCAGCACGATGATCGTGGGGTTGACGGCCGTCTGCGGGAAGTGCTCGGTCAGCAGCGCGTTCCCCTGCGCGGAGTCGCTGCCCGCCGGCGCGGTCACGGCGCCGCCGAATCCGGCGGCCAGGTATCCGGCTGAAGCCACGGCCAGCGCGCCGAACACCACCAGGCCGACGACCAGGGTCACCGAGGGCCGCCGGACGATCCGCGCGCAGACCGGCCCCCACCACCCGGCCCGACCCGCACCCGGGCTCACATCCGAAGGCCAGAACGCGACCGGCCCGCAGACTGCGAGCAGCGCGGGCAGCAGGGTGAGCCCGGCGACGAGCATCAGCCCGATCCCGATGGCCAGCGGTGCCGCCAGGCCCGAGTAGAGGCTGAAGGAGGCGACGGCCAGCGATAGCAGCGCGGCGATCAGGACGCCCGCGGAGAACGTGATGGTCTCGCCGACCTTCGCGACCGACCCGACGATCGCCTCGCGGCACGCCAGCCCGCCGCGCATCTCCTCACGCACCCGGAACATCAGGAACAGGGCGTAGTCGGTGCCCGCGCCGAGCACGAGCACGATCAGCAGCAGCGAGGCGATCTGAGAGACGGACAGGCCGTGCACCGCGGCCTCGGCGGTGAGCCGCTCCGCGACCAGCACCACCACGACGGCCGGCACCACGGCGATGAGCGGCGCCAACGCCGAGCGGAAGACGGCGATCAGCAAGGCCACCACGAAGATGATCGAGAACCACTGCACCCGGCTGCTGGAAGAAGTAGACGTCGCGTTGTCGTCCACCCGGGTGGCCACCGGCCCGGCCGTGCGCGCCTCAAGCCCGGCCGGTAGCCCCGTGGACCGGATCGCGTCGCGCAGGCCGCCGACCAGGCTGGCCTGCTGGGTCGTGGCCAGCCCGCCGGACTGGGCGAGCGCCGCCAGCACCGTGAGCTGCTCGGCCTGGCCGTCGGCTGACTCCCCGGCGTCCCGCACCGACACGACCTTCGGGACCCGCGACAGCGCCGCGGCCAGCCGCGTGATAGCCGCCTGGTCGGTGCCGGTCAGCAGGCCGCCCGTCCGGGCCGCCACCACGGTGACCGCGGTCAGCGAGGCCCCCTGCAGCGGCGAGGCCAGCTGGGCCGCCTGCTCGCTGGGCGCGCTGGCCGGCAGGAAGGACGTGTTGTCGCTCTGCGTCACGCTGGACAGCGAGGGCAGCAGCGACATGGCCGCGAGGACACCGCCCAGCCAGGCCAGGATGATCACCCAGCGGAAGCGGACGGCAAGCCGCCCGGCCACGGCGAAGAACGAACCCACGAAAGACATGGTGGCCGGCCGGAGGGCGGACCCGTTAGACCTAGGGCCGCGTAAAGTTACTTCGTGGCAGATCCGCACGGCTACCGGCCGGCGCCGGGCGAGATTCCCGAGTCCCCAGGGGTCTACCGATTCCGCGATCAGCGCGGCCGGGTGATCTACGTCGGCAAGGCGAAATCCCTGCGCCAGCGTCTGAACTCTTACTTCGCCGACTTCGCCAGCCTGCACCCGCGCACCCAGGCGATGCTGACCACGGCGGCGGGTGTTGAGTGGACGGTGGTCGGCACCGAGGTCGAGGCGCTGCAGCTGGAGTACTCCTGGATCAAGGAGTTCGACCCCCGGTTCAACGTCAAGTACCGGGACGACAAGAGCTACCCGTATCTCGCCGTCACCATGGGCGAGGAATACCCGCGGGTCATGGTGATGCGCGGCGCCAAGCGGAAGGGCACCAGGTACTTCGGCCCGTACAGCCACGCCTGGGCGATCCGCGACACGGTAGACACGCTGCTGCGGGTGTTCCCGGTCCGCACCTGTTCGGCAGGGGTGTTCAAGCGGTCGGGACAGATCGGCCGGCCCTGCCTGCTCGGCTACATCGGCAAGTGCTCGGCGCCGTGCGTCAAGCGGGTCAGCGC
The DNA here is from genome assembly GCA_030044595.1 of Streptosporangiaceae bacterium. Taxonomy (GTDB): domain Bacteria; phylum Actinomycetota; class Actinomycetes; order Streptosporangiales; family Streptosporangiaceae; genus Palsa-504. The sequence continues at coordinate 9,674 of JASHVM010000267.1, read as the reverse complement.
GGCGGACCACCGCAAGCTGGCCGAGGACTTCTGCGACTTCATGGCCGGGCAGACCAGCCGGTTCGCCTCCCGCCTGGAGGCCGAGATGAAGCAGGCCGCCGCCGCGGAGGAGTTCGAGCGCGCGGCCCGGCTGCGCGACGACCTGAGAGCGCTCGAGCGCGCGGTAGAGAAACAGGCGGTGGTCCTCGGCGACGGCACCGACTGTGATGTGATCGCGCTGGCCGAGGACCAGCTCGAAGCGGCCGTCCAGGTGTTCTACGTGCGCGGCGGCCGGGTCCGGGGCCAGCGCGGCTGGGTGCTGGACAAGGTCGAGGACGTGTCAACAGCCGACCTGGTGGAGGTCTTCCTGGGCCAGGTCTACGGGGACGTGCCGGCCGAGGCCGAGGCGGTTAATGCCGGCATGCCCCGCGAGATCCTGGTGCCCGAGCAGCCGCCCGACCAGGACAGCATGACGCAATGGCTATCCGAACGCCGTGGCGGCCCGGTCAACCTGCGGGTGCCGCGGCGCGGCGACAAGAAGGCCCTGCTCGCGACCGTGGCCCGCAACGCAGCCGAGACGCTGGCCCTGCACAAGACCCGCCGGGCCAGCGACCTGACCACGCGGAGCAAGGCGCTGAGCGAGATCCAGGACGCCCTCGGCCTGGACGACGCGCCGCTGCGGATCGAGTGCTACGACGTGTCGAACCTGCAGGGCACGCACGTGGTCGCGTCGATGGTCGTCTTCGAGGACGGCCTGGCCCGCAAGAGCGAGTACCGCAGGTTCGCGATCAGGGGGACCGACGGCACCGACGACATCTCCGCGATCCACGAGGTGATCACCCGCCGGTTCCGCCGTTACCTGGCCGAACGCGAGAAGACCGGCGAGCTGGACACGCTTGGCGACCCGGAGGCCAGCGAAGAAAATCAAGATCTTTCTTCCGAACGGCCGGTGGTGACAGCGCAGAAGAAGTTCGCTTACCCGCCCAACCTGGTTGTCGTCGACGGCGGGCCGGGCCAGGCGGGGGCGGCGGCGCGGGCGCTGGCCGAACTCGGCATCGATGACGTGTCGGTCTGCGGCCTGGCCAAGCGCCTGGAAGAAGTATGGCTGCCGGGCGAGGAGTACCCGGTCATCCTGCCGCGCAGCAGCGAGGGACTGTACCTCCTGCAGCGGGTCCGGGACGAAGCGCACAGGTTCGCCATCACCTACCACCGGCAGAAGCGAGGCAAGGCAGCCACCGCGAGCGTGCTCGACACGGTGCCGGGTCTTGGCCCGGCCCGGCGCGCCGCGCTGCTCAAGCACTTCGGCTCGGTACGTAAGCTCTGCGCGGCGAGCGTCGAGGAGATCGCGGCCGTGCCCGGCATCGGCCCCAGGCTCGCCGCGGCGATCGCGGCGGCCCTGAGTTCCGCGGTTCCCGCGGCAGCACAGCCCAGGGGAGACCAGCATGAGGACGGCTGACGAGCAGACGGACATCGTCATCATCACCGGGCTGTCCGGCGCCGGCCGGTCCACCGCCGCCAAGGCGCTCGAGGACCTCGGCTGGTACGTGGTGGACAACCTGCCGCCGAGCCTGCTGCCCACGATGGCCGACCTCGCCGCGAGGACGAACGGGGCGGTGTCGCGGATGGCCGCGGTGGTCGACTACCGCAGCCGCGCGTTCAGCACCGACCTGAAGTCGGCCATCAGCGAGCTCGCCGCGCGCGGCGCGGCGGCGCGAGTGGTGTTCCTCGAGGCGACCGAGGACACGCTCGTGCGCAGGTTCGACAGCGAGCGGCGGCCACACCCGCTGCAAGGTACCGGGCGGGTGACCGACGGCATCGCGGCCGAGCGCGAACTGCTGCGCGAGGTACGCGGCGACGCCGACCTGGTCGTGGACACATCCCGGCTCAACGTGCACCAGCTGCGCGCCAGGATCCGGGACTTCTTCGGCGGCGGCACGGCCGCCGGCCTGCGCTTGTCGATCGTCTCGTTCGGCTACAAGTACGGCCTGCCGGTCGACGCCGACGTGGTGGCGGACTGCCGGTTCCTGCCCAACCCGCACTGGATCGCGGAGCTCGCGCCGATGACCGGGCAGGACGCGCCGGTGCGGGATTACGTGCTGTCCCAGCCGGGCGCCGGGGAGTTCCTGGATCACTACACCGAGCTGCTGAACGTCGTGCTGCCCGGTTATGAACGCGAGGGCAAGCGATTCGTGACCTTCGCGGTGGGGTGCACCGGCGGCAAGCACCGCAGCGTGGCGATTGCCGGCGAACTGGCGGCGCGCCTCGCGGCGGCCCGGGCTACCGACACGGACGTCCAGGTCGTACACCGCGATCTGGGGCGGGAGTGACCTTGGCCGGGGTGCGGGCGGTGGCGCTCGGCGGGGGTCACGGGCTGGCCGCGTCGCTGGGCGCGCTGCGCCGGGTGACCGGCGACCTCACCGCCATCGTCACGGTGGCCGACGACGGCGGGTCCAGCGGCCGGCTGCGCCGTGACTACAGCGTCCTGCCTCCCGGCGACCTGCGGATGGCGCTGGCCGCGCTGTGCCGCGACGACGAATGGGGCACCACGTGGAGCAAGGTGGTGCAGCACCGGTTCGGCGGGGACGGCGAGCTCGCCGGTCACGCCGTCGGCAACCTGCTCATCGTCGCGCTCTGGGATCTGCTCGGCGACACCGTCGCCGGGTTGGACTGGGTGGGCAGGCTGCTCGGCACCGGCGGCCGGGTGCTGCCGATGGCCGCGGTCCCGCTGGACATCGTCGCGGAGGTGGCGGGCGCCGATCCGGCCCGGCCGGGCGAGGTCACGACGGTCCGGGGCCAGGCGGAGTGCGCCACGACTCCGGGCCAGGTGCAGTCCATCACGCTGCTGCCGGCCGACCCGCCTGCGGCGCCGGAGGCGGTGCGGGCCGTGCTCGACGCCGACTGGGTGATATTCGGCCCGGGCTCGTGGTTCACCAGCGTGCTGCCGCACCTGCTGGTGCCCGAGCTCGCCGCCGCGGTGCACGTCACCGCGGCGCGGCGGCTGGTGGTGCTCAACCTGGCGCCGCAGCCGGGGGAGACCGGCGGCTTTTCGCCGCACAAGCACCTGGAAGTCCTCGCCCAGCACGCGCCGGAGCTTACTGTGGACGTAGTCCTCGCCGACACCAGGGCGGCGGGCGGCGGTAACCTGGCCGATCTGGAGAAGGCGGCGAGCATGCTCGGGGCCCGGCTGGTGATGGCGGACGTCGCCATGGCCGACGGTTCGCCCCGGCATGACCCGGCGCTTCTGGCGGGGGTGTACGCCCAGATATTCGCAAGGGGAGTGACGCCGAATGGCGATGACCGGCGTGGTGAAGGACGAGCTCAGCCGGGTCACGGTCATAAAGCCGTGCTGCCGTAAGGCGGAGGTTTCCACGCTGCTCCGGTTCGCCGGCGGGCTGCACCTGGCCGAGGGCAGGGTGGTGATCGAGGCGGAACTCGATACCGGCGCGGCGGCCCGGCGGCTGCGGGCGAGCATCTCCGAGGTCTTCGGGCACCCGGCCGAGTTCCTCGTGCTCGCGCCCAGCGGCCTGCGCAAGGGCAACCGCTACCTGGTGCGGGTCGATAAGGGCCAGGCCGGCGAGAGCCTCGCCCGCCAGGCCGGGCTGATCGACAGCTACGGCCGCCCGGTACGCGGCCTGCCCCGCCAGGTGGTGTCGGGTGCCGCGTGCGACTGCGAGGCCGCCTGGCGCGGAGCGTTCCTGGCCCACGGATCGCTGACCGAGCCTGGCCGCTCGATGGCCCTGGAGATCACCTGTCCCGGCTCCGAGGCGGCGCTCGCCCTGGTCGGCGCGGCGCGGCGGCTGAAGGTACACGCCAAGGCGCGCGACGTGCGCGGCGTGGACCGGGTGGTCATCAGGGACGGCGAGGCGATCAGCGCCATGCTGACCCGGCTCGGCGCGCACGAGGCGGTGCTGGCCTGGGAAGAACGGCGGATGCGGCGCGAGGTCCGGGCCACGGCCAACCGGCTGGCGAACTTCGACGACGCCAACCTGCGCCGCAGCGCGCGGGCCGCGGTGGCGGCCGGCGCGCGGGTGGAGCGCGCCCTGCAGATCCTCGGCCCGGACGCCCCGCAGCACCTGACCATGGCGGGCCAGCTGCGGATGGCTCACCGGCAGGCCAGCCTGGAGGAACTGGGCCAGCTAGCCGACCCGCCGCTGACCAAAGACGCCATCGCCGGGCGCATCCGCCGGCTGCTGGCCATGGCCGACCGCCGCGCTAGCGAGCAGGGCATCCCGAGCACTGAAGCCTGCCTCACCGCCGACATGCTCCCCTAGGCGCCTGCGGCGTCTTTCGGCGGGCAAGCGATCACCGCCCGGGGCAGCCGGTACTCGACCACCCCGATCTGCTTTACACCTAGAAATACTAGGCATAGACTCGCGTGGCATGGACCGCGAACGGCTCAAGGGCAATCTGGATCTTCTGTTGCTCTCGATTCTTTCGGCGGGGCCCGCGCACGGGTACGCGATCATCTCGGCGCTGCGCGAACGTAGCGGGGGCACGTTCGACTTGCCCGAGGGAACCATCTACCCGGCGTTGCACCGGCTGGAGGACTCCGGGCTGCTGGCCAGTTCCTGGGCACAGGGCGAAGGGCGGCGGCGCCGCGTCTACGGGCTGACCGACAAGGGGGTCGCCGCCCTGGCAGCTCAGCAGACCGAGTGGCGTAAGTTCGCCAGCGGCGTGCACGCGGTGCTCGGCTGGTCCGCCCAGGCCGCGTGGCGGCCCGCCGCCGGGGCGGAGGCCCTGCCGGAGTGGTCGGCATGAGCAGGTCACGCGGCAACAGGCCGCCCGACGAGCAGATAACCGCGACGCTCGGCCACCAGAGCGTGAGGTGAGCCGGATGATGACTCCCACCGACCTGATCGAGGAGTACCTGGACCAGCTGCGCTCGGGCCTGCGCGTCCCGCCACCAGAGCTTGATCTGATCCTGGCCGAGGCGGAGGATCACCTGCGCGAGACGGCCGAGGCGGGGATGGCGATCGGGATGACCGAACGCGAGGCGCAGCAGGCGGCGATCTCCAGTTTCGGTTCGATCTCGGCTGTCATCCGCGCGCACCGGGCCCGGCGGAGCAAGACCGCCACGGTTCTCGGCGACGCCTCCATGGCCGCCTGGAAGCTGACCTCGCTCCTGCTGGTGACGTGCGGCTTGAGCGGCCTTGCGGCCGTCGCCGTCGCCAGCGTGCACCGCCAAGTCATCGGGTACGGTGCCCTTTGTTCGGGCGCCATCAACTGCAAGCAGCTGGGGGATGCCTTCAACGTGCGCGGCAGCCTGGTCGTCTACAGGTTCCCGGCCCAGGGGATCGTGTTCAACCCAGACTTCAGGTGGCTCGTCTGGTCAGCGGCGGCCGCCATCGGCGCGATCCTGCTCACGGGCTACTGCCTGACTCGGCATCGCCAGCAGCGCCTGGGCTGGCCGCGCGAGCCGCTAGCTGAATTCTTCCCCGTGGCGGCGGCCGGTTTCTTCTGCGCCATCGTGCTCGCGCTTCTCGGGCTCAGGGCGAGCGGCGTCAAAGTGGCCTTCGCCCCCGGGCCCGTCGCCCTCACCTGCCTGGCCCTGGCCGTCGGCTACGCGGCGCGGACGTACTGGACGCTGATCCGCCAGCCGCGCGACTACGCGGGCGCGCTCGGCCGCGTGATCCGTAAGGGCTAGCGCGGCCCGGTCGGCGCGCGCCCAACGGCGTCGCGGCGCGGCCGGCCTACCCGCTGCGCGCACCGCGGTCCGTTCGGGCCGATGATTTTCCGTTTTGGTAAGGTCTAGACCTCAGGAGTTTGTGCCCGCCTGCCCGGTACGGGGGCCCGACGGGTTCGCGCTCGGGCCCGGAACCGCCTCCGTGCCATCCCCGGAGGCGGCGTCCGATAGTCTCGGAGCGCTGGCGAGCGCGGGGATCGACGAGGAGATTGTGCACTGTGACCATTCGCGTGGGAATCAACGGATTCGGCCGCATCGGCCGTAACTTCTGGCGTGCCGCCAATACGGCGGGCGGTGATCGCGGTTTCGAGATCGTCGCCGCGAACGATCTCGGCGACATCGCCACCATGGCGCACTTGCTCAAGTACGACACCGTGCTCGGCACCCTGCCGTTTGACGTGTCGGTGTCGGGAGACACCATCCGGGCCGGGAACAAGACGATCCAGATCCTGGCCGAGCGCGAGCCCGGGCGCCTGCCCTGGAGTGACCTCGGCGTCGACATCGTGATCGAGTCCACCGGGCGGTTCACCACCGGGCCCGCGGCGCGGGCGCATATCGACGCGGGCGCGAAGAAGGTCATCATCTCGGCGCCGGCCAAGGAAGAGGACATCACGATCGTGATGGGGGTCAACGACGACGTGTACGACCCCGCCGCGCATCACATCATCTCGAACGCCTCGTGCACCACCAACTGCGTCGCGCCGATGGCCAAGGTGCTGCTGGACAACTTCGGGATCGTCAAGGGCCTGATGACGACCATCCACGCCTACACCAACGACCAGGTCATCCTGGACTTCCCCCACAAGGACCTGCGCCGGGCGCGCGCCGCGGCGCAGAACATCATCCCGACCACGACCGGGGCGGCCAAGGCAACCGCGCTGGTGCTGCCCGCGCTGAAAGGCAAGCTGGACGGGCTCGCCATGCGAGTACCGGTTCCCGACGGCTCGGTGACCGACCTGGTCGTCGAACTGAACCGCGAGGTGACCAAGGACGAGGTGAACGCCGCGTACCGGGCCGCCGCCGAGGGTCCGCTCAAGGGCTACCTGTACTACACCGAGGACGCCATCGTGTCCTCGGACATCGTGGGCTCGCCGGCGTCGTGCACGTTCGACTCCTCGCTGACGATGGCGTTCGGCAACCAGGTCAAGGTCATCGGCTGGTACGACAACGAGTGGGGCTACTCCTGCCGGCTCGTCGACCTGACCGCGCTTGTCGCCTCCCGGCTGCGGTAATGCGCTCCGTCGACGACCTGGAGGTCCTCGGCCGCCGTGTGCTGCTGCGGTCGGACCTGAACGTCCCGCTCGACCTGACCGGCACCGGGCAGATCACCGACGAGGGCCGGATCCGGGCCAGCCTGCCGATGATCAGCAAGCTGTCCGACCGCGGCGCGCGGGTGATCGTCCTCGCGCACCTGGGCCGGCCCAAGGGCGCCTCGTTCGCCGAACGGGCCGCCGGCGGGCCGTCGCTGCGGCCGGTGGCGGACCGGCTGGGCCAGTTGCTGGGGCGGCCCGTCGCGTTCGCTACCGACGTGGCCGGAGCGTCGGCGGAAAAGACCGCGTACGGCCTGGGCGACGAGGATGTCGCGGTACTGGAGAACGTGCGCTTCGAACCCGCCGAGACCAGCAAGGACGACGCCCAGCGCGGCGCCTTCGCCGAGCGGCTGGCCCGCTTCGGCGAGATCTACGTCGATGACGCGTTCGGCGCCGTGCACCGCAAGCACGCCTCCGTCTACGACCTGCCTGCGCTGCTCCCGCACGCCGCCGGCGACCTGGTGCGGGACGAGGTGGCGGTGCTGAGGCGGCTGACCACGGATCCGGCGCGGCCCTTCGTGGTGGTGCTCGGCGGCAAGAAGCCGTCGGACAAGCTGGCCGTGATCGGCAACCTGCTCAACCTGGCCGACCGCATCCTCATCGGCGGCGGCATGGGGTACACGTTCCTGGCCGCGCGCGGTTACGAAGTGGGGAACTCGGTACTCGAGGCCGACCAGATCCCCGCGGTCAAGGCCGTGATGGCCGAGGCCGAGCAGCGCGGCGTGGAGCTCGTACTCCCCGTCGACCTGGTCGCGGCGACGCACTTCGCGCCCGACGCCGAGCATTCGGTGGTGCCGGTGACGGATTTCCCCGCCGACCAGGAAGGCGTGGACGCGGGTCCGCAAACCCGGGTCCTGTTCGCGGAGAAGCTGGCCGACGCCAAGACGGTCTTCTGGAACGGGCCGGTCGGGGTGTTCGAGTTTCCGGCTTTTTCCGGCGGCACCCGCGCGGTGGCGGAGGCCATCAGCCGGGTGAACGGCCTGACCGTCGTGGGCGGCGGCGACTCGGCCGCGGCGATCCGGGCGCTCGGCATCCCCGAGGAGGCGTTCGGGCACATCTCGACCGGAGGCGGCGCGAGCCTGGAGTACCTCGAGGGCAAGACGCTGCCCGGGCTGACCGCGCTGGAGGATGATTCGTGACCGCCCAGTCCCGTGCCGCCCGCGCCACCCGGGCGCGGCTGCCGCTGATGGCCGGCAACTGGAAGATGAACCTCAATCATCTCGAGGCCATCGCGCTGGTGCAGAAGCTCGCGTTCACGCTGACCGACAGGGACTTCGACCAGGTCGAGGTGGCCGTCTTGCCGCCGTTCACCGCGCTGCGCAGCGCACAGACGCTGATCGAGGGGGACAAGCTGCGGATCGCCTACGGCGCGCAGGACCTTTCCCAGCATGACTCCGGCGCGTACACGGGCGATGTGTCCGGGCCGATGCTCGCCAAGCTCGGCTGCGAGTACGTGCTGGCCGGGCACTCCGAACGGCGCGAGTATCACGCGGAGTCCGATCAACTGGTCAACGCCAAGGTGCAGGCCGCGCTGAGGTCGGGACTGACGCCGATCTTGTGCGTGGGGGAGTCGCTCGCGGTACGCCAGTCGGGTCGGCAGATCGAGCACTGCATCGGGCAGCTCGACGCGTCGCTGAACGGGATCCCGGCCGCCGCGGTAGCCGGGATGGTAATCGCGTACGAACCGGTCTGGGCCATCGGGACCGGGCAGGTAGCCACCCCGGCGGATGCGCAGGAGATGACCGCGGCAATTAGGTCGAGGATTTCAGAGATTCATGGCGCCGAGACGGGCTTCAGTGTGCGTATCCTGTATGGCGGGTCCGTCAAGCCCGACAACATCGCGCCGATCATGGCGCAGCCGGACGTCGACGGCGCCCTCGTCGGCGGCGCGAGCCTCGACGCCGGGCAGTTCGCGCAGATCTGCCGGTATCGTGAACTAGCAGCATAGGCCTTGTCAGCAGGAGATGGATAACAGAGATGATCATCGGGCTTTCCGTTATCCTGATCATCACGAGCATCGTGCTGGTCCTGCTGGTCCTGCTGCACAAGGGTAAGGGCGGTGGCCTGTCGGACCTGTTCGGCGGCGGGGTCTCGTCCAACCTCGGCTCCTCCTCCGTCGTCGAGCGGAACCTGGACCGGATCACCGTTTTCTTCGGCGTCATCTGGTTCATCTGCATCATTGCTCTCGGCTGGCTGATCAATCACTAGCGCGTACGTCTTCCCGCACCGAAGTTCTGGCTTAACAGCTTTATGGCCTTCAAGGGGTGATCTGTGAGTAGTGGTAACGCCATTCGCGGCAGCAGGGTCGGCGCGGGACCGATGGGGGAGGCCGAGCGGGGCGAGTCCGCGCCCCGCGTCTGGGTGTCGTTCTGGTGCGCCAACAGGCACGAGACGAGGCCGAGCTTCGCGACCGACGCTGCGATTCCCGACATCTGGGAGTGCCCCCGGTGCGGCAACCCGGCCGGCCAGAACGAGCAGAACCCTCCGGCCCCGCCGCGGGTCGAGCCCTACAAGACTCACCTCGCGTACGTAAAGGAGCGCCGCAGCGACTCCGACGGAGAGGCGATCCTCGCCGAGGCCCTGGCCCGCCTGCGGGGCGCGTCCGCCTGAACGGAAGACCTGACCTCCCCGTCGGCGGGCACGATCTGTCCGCGGGCCAGGGGGTCATGGACCGGGTAACGCGGTGCGCCAGGGAAGCGCTG
>JASHVM010000023.1:0-3175 GCA_030044595.1 Streptosporangiaceae bacterium | reverse complement strand
TGACCCGCTGGCTCCGTCGGCAACGGCGCACCTCCATCGGCCATATGCAGCCTAGACCGGCCTGACGTGGCACGGCGCCGGCCGGGGCATGGTCCCATGCCCGCAATCTAGAATGCCGCACCCGGCCGACAGCGCGTACATCTTCTCGTGAGGCCGCGACGGTCAGCCCGATCACCGCGTTCGATCCGACGGCTTATCGCTGGCCGCGCAAGTGGCCGCCTGAGCCTGCCGCATTGACGATCGACAAGGCAGATACGCAGCGGCGGAAACGGTTATGTGAGCCTTGGTGTGTCGCCTGGTTCACCTTCGGTTATCCGCCCGGCGTGACCCGGATGATCGTCTTGCCGGGCATCCGGTGGTCAGGGGCGAACGCGGACGGCACTTCAGCGAGCGGTCGCACGGCCCCGACGATCGGGTGCAGCCGCCCGGATCGCGCCCGCTCGGCGAGGTCCGCCAGCCGGAGCCGGTCCGGCTCGACGACGAAGAAGATCGTCCGGCCGTCGACAGGCCGCACATTCGGCGGGCCGACGATCGTGACGAGCGTGCCGCCGGCGCGTACCAGCGGGGCCGAGCGTTCGAGGATCTCGCCGCCGATCACGTCCAACGCGACGTCGACCTCGCCGGCGTCCTCCAGCCGGTCGGCCTGCAGGTCCACGAACGCGTCCGCACCCAGGCCGAGGGCGGTCTCCCGGTCCCTGGCCCGACCGGTGCCGATCACCCGGGCGCCCAGCTCGTGCGCGAGCTGCACCGCGATCGATCCGACGCCACCCGCAGCGCCGTGGATCAGGACGGTCTGGCCCGTCTTGAGGTGGGCGTGGTCGAACAGGCCCTGCCAGGCGGTCAGCCCGGAGATGGGCAGGGCGGCCGCCACGGTGTGGTCGATGTCGGCCGGAAGCGGGGCGAGGTTGCGGGCCTCCACCGCTGTGTACTCGGCCAGCGACCCGTCGCGGGTCCAGTCGGCCAGTCCGAACACCCGCTGGCCCACGGTCAGGCCGGTGGTGCCGTAGCCCAGCTCGGTGACAACACCCGACAGCTCGTGTCCGGGTACGCTCGGGGTCCGGTCGCGGCCGGCGCGGTCGGTCCACGTGCCCGGCCAGTCCAGCTCCCCCGGGGTGAACCCGGCCGCGTGGACGCGCACGATCACGTCGTTTTCGGCCGCGTGGGGGTGGGGGATGTCGGACAGCGTGAGCCCGGCGGCACCGGCGGTACGGTCTCGTACGGTGATGGCCTGCACGACAGTTCCATTCTGGGAGGAATCCGGGTTCTGATGCGCCCCTCGGCCCGCCTGGCGCCCCATCGTATCGGGTCTAACGTTGGACCATGGTGTTCTGGCAGCTAACGATCGACGCGAACGACCCGGCCCTGCTCGCGCGGTTCTGGGCGCAGGCGCTGGGGTACCAGCCGGTCCCGCCGGCCGAGCCGCAGACGACGTGGCAGGCGCACTACCGCGCCCGGCTGGGCGAGGAGGCAGCCTTCAGCGACCGGCTCTTCGACCCGGCTGGGCTGCGCCCGCCGATCTGGTTCCAGGAAGTACCCGAGACGAAGGCGGGGAAGAACCGGCTCCACCTCGACCTCTACCCCACCGGCCGCGACAACGCGCTCCCGCTGGAGCAGCGGATCGAGATCGTCGAGGCGAAGGCCGCCGAGCTGGCCGCGCTGGGCGCCAGCGTGATACGCCGGACCCGGCACGACGACCCGGAGGACCCGCTCTACTACGTCGTCATGAGCGACCCGGAAGGCAACGAGTTCTGCGTCAGCTGAGACGCACAGCCAGAAGAAAGCCTCCGTACCAGGCGGACAACGTGACGCCCGGCACCGGCGCCCCCAGACGCACCAAAGACCACCAAGACCGATCGAGATGGCCGACGAAAACAACCGCTCAACGACGACGCTGCCGTGCTCAGCTTGGTCAGGCCTGCTCGGTCCGCCACGCCGGATGAGCAGCCTGGGGCCGGTCCGGCGTTGGCAAAGCTCCTTTGAGCAGGACTTTAGCCGCGCCGGAAGAGGGCCGAGGTCCCTGGTGTGAGCTCGGCAGGGGGCCGACTCTAAACAACTGGGGTGGACCGTACAGGCGGATGGAGGTTATCACGATGGCTGTCGTTGCGATTCTCATTGCTGCCGGCGTGGTGGCCCTTGTATATGTGGGACTCTTCTTCGTGGTGTGGGGGGCCTTGCTCGTCATGTTTGCCCTTGACAAAACGGAGGCGACCCGCTGGCGTGGTGTCCATTCAAGGCGCCGGTGAGCCGAGTTTCGGTCTGGCGGCTTACAGCGGATCGAAACGACCCTCCCACGAGCGACGATCGCCAATGTCCCGGCCTCGCGATGCCTGGCTGGTGCGCCGGGCGGCGGGCTGGGATGCTTGTCGTCGACACGCGGGCGGGCCTGGCGTACCCGCGGGCCGTTTCGGCGCGGGGACGGCGGCCAAGGAGGCGGGATGCCGATTCCCCGGATCGTACGGCAGTGGAACAAGGCCGGGCTGAACCGTGTCACCAGGCACATCGCCCCCTGGATGCCAGGCTTCGGGGTCGTCATCCACCGCGGGCGACGCTCCGGCCGCCTGTATCAGACGCCGGTCAGCGTGTTCGCCACCGAGGACGGCTACCTCTTCGCCCTGACCTACGGCCCGGACACCGACTGGGTCAAGAACGTTCTGGCCGCGGGCGATTGCGAACTTCGGATGCACGGACGCGCCGTCAAGCTGAGCTCACCGTGCCTGTATCACGACGAGTCCCGGCGCGATATCCGCACGCTGGAACGGCAGGTACTGCGGATTATCGGCGTCGCCGATTTCCTTTCCCTCAAGACCGTGCCAGCACCAGGCTAAGACGGAACGCCTCTTTCAGGCTCCTGTCTTCAGCGCTGGTTAGCACTCACGATCCGTATCCGCTACGGGCGCAGCAGGCGGGCGAGGAACTGCTCGACCGCCTGCCTGCCCTCGGCGACCGCGGCCCGTGAGTCGGGGGCGCGGGCGACGACTATGGCAGCCTCGTCGAGGGCGGCGAGGAGCATGTACGCGAACGGGTCGACGAGTTCCTTCGGCAGGCGGCCGCTGTCGCTGACCCCCTGCAACATGGCCCGCATCGCGCCGACCGTGCGGCCTTCGTCCATGGCCCGCCACTGCTCCCAGCCGAGCACCGAGGGCGCGTCCACCAGCATGATCCGCTGGATGACCGG
>JASHVM010000266.1:0-2847 GCA_030044595.1 Streptosporangiaceae bacterium | reverse complement strand
TCCGGCCCGAGGAGCTCTGCCAGCGTGGCCCCGCTGCGGTCCCGGCTGCCGGTGTCGACCCCGACGGCGCGATGCACGGGATGCGTCTGCTCGCGCACCGCCTGGACAAGCCCCGGCAGCAGCCGGGCTCCGTCGTGGGCCACGATGACGGCGGTGACGATGTGACGGATGTGCGCTGCGTTCTCTGACAAGGTCCTGTCTGATGGCGGGGGCAACGGCGCTCCACGCGGCCAGCCGTCCGGCGAGGGCGCGCGGAATACGTGAACCCTACACAGGCCGCACGCGGTCAGCGGTGCGAACGCGTGATGTCCGGCTGACCTACACGGCCTGTCGCTTCAGGCGGCGGCGCTCACGCTCGGACATGCCGCCCCAGATGCCGAACCGTTCGTCGTGCTCGAGCGCGTACTCCAGGCACTCGGCCCGGACCTCGCAGCTCCGGCACACCCGCTTGGCCTCCCGGGTCGATCCTCCCTTTTCCGGGAAGAACGCCTCCGGATCCGTCTGCGCGCACAACGCCCGGTCCTGCCAACTCAGTTCCTCGACATCGTCGGGACTGACCAAGACCTGCGCCAGCGGGACGATGACCTCAGTCACAACGCCTCCTCCCTCCCCACTCGGAGCCCCCCGGGTCTCGCCGCTCCTCCCCGCAGCGTGAGAATCACATTAATGAAATTACACTCGCGTGTCTTGCTTCAAGTCAAGCGGAGAAGGTGATAATGGTCGTCTCGTTATCTGAGATGCGAGATAAATCACGTGGGAATCGGCGGCCGTCGAGTCACATCAGTACCACCGGCATCGCTGGTAGCAAAGGCAACTCCAGCCTCTGGCGAGGGCGTGCGGGGCCGGGCGGGGATCGGGCGGCATGCGGGGCGCGGCGTACGGACGGGGGGGCGGGGATCGGGCGGCGTGCGAGGGCGGCGCGAGAATGCGGACCTGACAGACTTTGGGTATGCGCATCACCGTGCTCGCGGGCGGCGTGGGCGCCGCGCGTTTTCTCCGCGGCCTGAAACGAGCCGCCCCGGACGCCGAGATCACGGTCATCGGCAATACCGGTGACGACATCACCTTGTTCGGCTTGCGAGTCTGCCCGGACCTCGACACCGTCATGTACACCCTCGGCGGCGGCGTCAACGAGCACCAAGGCTGGGGACGAGCCGAGGAGACCTTCAGCGTCCGGGCCGAACTGGCCGCCTACGGCGCGAAGCCGGACTGGTTCAGCCTGGGCGACCGGGATTTCGCCACCCATATCCTGCGCAGCCAGCTGCTGGCGTCGGGTCAGCCGCTTTCCGCCGTCACCGCAGTGCTCTGCCAGCGCTGGCAGCCCGGAGTACGGCTGCTCCCGATGTCCGACGACCCGGTCGAAACGCACGTGGCGCTGCGGGACCTGGCCGACCGGCCCCCGGTTCACTTCCAGGAGTGGTGGGTGCGGATGCGGGCGGAGGCACCCGCGGCGGCCATCTTCGCGGCCGGCGCCGCCGAAGCGGTCCCGGCGCCCGGGGTGCTCGAGGCCATCGGCGACGCGGACGTCGTCTTGTTCCCGCCGTCGAACCCGGTCGTGAGCATCGGTACCATCCTGGCCGTTCCCGGCATCCGGGAGGCGGTCGCGGCCAAGACCGTGGTAGGCGTGTCGCCCATCATCGGCGGCGCGCCCGTGCGCGGGATGGCCGACGCGTGCCTGGCCGCGATCGGCGTCGCGACCTCGGCCGCCGCGGTGGCCGGGCACTACGGACCGGAGCTGATCGACGGCTGGCTCGTCGACGACCAGGACAAGCCCGCGGCCGATGATCCGGCGCTGACGGGCATCGAAATCCGCGCCCTGCCGCTGCTCATGCGCGACCTGCCGGCCACCGCGGCGATCGCCCGGGCCGCCCTGGACCTGGCCCTGGAGCTCAACCGCGCAGCGCTGGAGCAGGAGTAATGGCCGCCGCCCCGGTCACCGTCACGCCGGTGACCGGGCTGCCCGAGATCACCGCGGGCAGCGACCTGCCGGCGCTCGTCGCCGGTGCCGTCCCGGCCGCCGCGGACCTGCGCGACGGCGACATCGTCGTGGTCACCTCGAAGATCGTGAGCAAGGCCGAGGGCCGGGTGGTGGCCGTCCCGCGCGAGCAGGCCATCGAAGCGGAGACGGCGCGGGTGGTCGCCCGGCGCGGCGCCACCACCATCGCGCAGACCCGGCACGGCCTGGTGCTCGCCGCGGCCGGGGTGGACGAGTCCAACACGGCGCCGGGGACGGTGGTGCTGCTGCCCGCCGATCCCGACGAGTCGGCTAGGCGGCTGCGCAAGGGCCTGCACAGCCGGACCGGCCGGACCCTCGGCGTGATCATCACCGACACGATGGGCAGGCCGTGGCGGGCCGGGCAGACCGACACCGCCATCGGCGCGGCGGGCGTGATCCCGGTGCGCGATTACCGTGGCGAGGCCGACACGTTCGGCAACATCCTGGAGGTGACCGTCACGGCTGTCGCCGACGAGATCGCCGCGGCCGCGGAGCTGGTCAAGGGAAAGTCAGCGCAGGTCCCCGTCGCGGTCGTGCGCGGGCTGGCGGACCTAGTGACCGAGCAGGACGGACCGGGCGCGCGAGCCCTGATCCGGCCGGCCGATGAGGACATGTTCCGGTTCGGCTCGGCGGATGTTCCGCTGGCCCGAAGGACAATCAGGGCATTCACCGACGAGCCCGTCGACGGGGCCGCGGTCCGCCGGGCGGTCGCCACCGCGCTGACCGCGCCCGCGCCGCATCACAGCCAGCCGTGGCGTTTCGTGATCCTGGAGTCGCCTGCCGGCCGCTCGGCGCTGCTCGATGCGATGCGCGAGGCCTGGATCACCGACTTGCGCCGCGACGGGTTCACC
>JASHVM010000265.1:0-7819 GCA_030044595.1 Streptosporangiaceae bacterium | reverse complement strand
GACCCGGTGCTGGCGGGGCTCGCGGACCGGCTGTCCGAGGCCGCCTACCTCGTCTCCGACGCGGCCGCGGAGCTCGCCTCGTACACCGAATCGGTGGACTCCGACCCGGTCCGGCTGGCCGCGGTCCAGGAACGCCGCGCCGCGCTGGGCCGGCTGGCCCGCGCGTACGGCGGGGCAGGCGGGGACGTCGCGGGAGTGCTCGACTGGGCCAAGCAGGCCTCCTCGCGGCTGGCTGAGCT
Source organism: Streptosporangiaceae bacterium (assembly GCA_030044595.1). GTDB lineage: Bacteria > Actinomycetota > Actinomycetes > Streptosporangiales > Streptosporangiaceae > Palsa-504. The sequence goes on along the minus strand of JASHVM010000265.1, from coordinate 7,580 downwards.
CGAGGGGGCCGACGACAAGATCGCGTCGCTCGCCGCCGAAGAAGCGTCTTTGTGGTCGCAGGTGACCTCGCTGGCGCAGCAGCTGACGGCGCTGCGTTCGGCGGCCGCGGCGCGGTTCGCCTCGGCCGTGACCGCGGAGCTGACCGAGCTGGCCATGCCGTACGCGTCGCTGGCCGCCGTGGTCACCGAGCTGGACTCGCCAGGCCCGCACGGAGCAGACGACGTGGAGATCAGGCTCGCCGCGCACCCTGGCGCGCCGCCGCTGCCGTTGCACAAGGGCGCCTCCGGCGGTGAGCTGTCCCGCGTCATGCTCGCCATCGAGGTGGTGTTCGCCGGCGCGGATCCGGTCCCGACGTTCGTATTCGACGAGGTGGACGCCGGGGTGGGCGGTAAGGCCGCGGTCGAGGTCGGTCGGCGGCTGGCCCGGCTGGCGCGTTCGGCCCAGGTGATCGCGGTCACTCACCTGCCCCAGGTAGCGGCGTTCGCGGACGACCACCTCGTGGTGGAGAAATCGGGCGACGGCCTGGTCACCGAGAGCGGCGTCATGAGGCTGGACCAGGCCGGGCGGGTGCGGGAACTGTCCCGGATGCTGGCCGGCCTGGAGGACTCCGAATTCGGCCAGGCGCACGCCGAGGAGCTGCTGGTCATGGCGGCACGCGAGCGCGCCGCGCCGTAGGTACCCGGTGGCGCGAGTTGTTCCCGCGGCTGGCCGAGGCCAGGGGAGGAAGCCGCGCCGGCCGGGCCGCGGAGGGGCTCAGCTGAGCTGGGCGCGGCGAGCGCGCAGGTTCCGGTTCTTGAGCCGGTTCCCGCACGAGGCCATGTCGCACCACGCGCCCCGGCGGCTGTGCGACCGGTCATAGAACGCCCACCGGCAATCCGGGTTACCGCACAGCTTCAGCCGCTTCCAGCTGCCGTCGGCTTGAGCGTCCCGGATGATGAGCAGCAGCCCGAGCAGGCCGTCTACCAGCCCGCCAGCCGGAAGTGCCGGTCCGAGTCTTACCTGACCGTCGGCGGTGACATCCAGCCGCGGCTGGGCTTCGCGCAAGACCGCCCCCAGCGGCTCCAGGTCGTCTCCGGTGAGGGGGCCGTTCCCGGTGTTGCGCCCGATCAGCGCCCGGATGCTTTCCCTAGCGTCCCGGGCGAGCCGCAGGTCATCGCCGAGATCTGGGTCGGACCGGGCCGAGCCGGCGGGGCCTTGGTCGCGCATGCCCGCGTCGGCCAGCCACGCGCGCGCTTCGTCCGGGTGAGCGAGCATGTCGGTGCCCAGGTCCGCGTCGACGGTATCCACGAACGCCTGTACGAGCAGCAGCGGCATCGGAGCCGGCTTGGGCTCAAGGTGGGAGGCCCACGAAGGCAGCGTCACGCCGTTCAGGCTAGCGGTCATGATCGCGGTTCCCCTTCCTGACATCGGCCCTACGTGGTCCCGCCCTGACATCGGCCCTACGTCGTCCCGCCCTGGCATCGGCCGTACGTCGTCCCGCGTGACCTGATAAATAACTTTACAGGTCATGCATGACCACTATAATACTTTTATAGGTCACTCGATCGGAGGTGGCACGCGATGCACGTCTTGCTTGAGGACGATCTGGGCCGCCTGACGCTCCGGCGGCTACGGCCCTGGCACAGGCTGCTGGCCCGCTGCCTGGCCACGCGGCTCGACCGCGAGCTGGCCGCCGGTACCAGGCCGGAGGCAAACGCCAGCCTGGCCGCTCGTGCCGTGCGCCTGACGACCGACGGATACCGCCGGGACCTGGCCGCGAGCTTGCTCCGGATACTGGCCGCGGCGGGCGAGCCCGCCGGGGTCGTACGGCCGCACCCGGCGGCCGCCGCTCGGTCACGCTCATCCGGGGATCCGATCCCGGTCCGGCCCGGTGCGCGTGATCTGGCCGGAGCAGCTGACCGGCCGGTACTGGCGCCTGCCGCCCGCTCAGCGCCGGGCGCGACCCGTACGCCGCGCGTCCCGCTCCGCCTGGCTCAGATCAGCCGGTCCGCTCCTCTGCTCGCCGAACTGGCCAGCCGCCTCGTCGAGCCCGGTCCGGTCCCGGTGCAGGGTGTGGCGCTGGTGAGCCAGCTGCTGGCGGACGGGACGGGGCCGCTCTACCGCGAGGCCAGCCGCGACGCTCTGGACCGCCTCGTCGAGCAGGCGACGCACGCGCTGGCCTCCTGACCGGTCATAGCGCGGCTTCCGGCGGGACTGACGCCCGCGGCTGACCACGGCAGCGTCCCCGGCCAGCGTTGCCTAGGCTGGGCGTCGGGACGTCATCGCCTGCGCGCCGGCCCGCGGTGCCGCCGGCGGGCTGGAACAGGAGGCAGGCGCGATGCGGCAACGTGGTCACTGGGTCTTCGCCACCGCCTATGACCCGGCGACGCGCCCGCTGGAACGCGCGATCCTCGGCGAGCGCCGCGCCCGCCTGCTCACCGGCCTGGACGGTCATGTCCTGGATGTCGGCGCCGGGACCGGCGCCAACCTCCCGTACCTCCAAAAGGCCAGCCGTGTGGTCGTAGCCGAGCCCGACCCGGCGATGCGCAGGCGGCTGGCCTCCCGGCTGGCCGCGGCGGCCGTACCCACGGAGCTGACGAGCGACGCCGCGGAAAGGCTGCGGTACGCCGACGGCAGCTTCGATGCCGTCGTGTTCACGCTGGTGCTGTGCAGCGTGTCCAGCCCGGACCGGGCACTGGCCGAGGCCCGGCGGGTCTTGCGGCCCGCCGGGCGTCTGATCGTGCTTGAACACGTCCGCGGCAGCGGCAGCCTGGCCCGGTGGCAGGACCGGTTCACGCCGGTATGGTCCCGGCTCAACGCGGGATGCCACCTCGCCCGCGATACCTTCGCGGCCATCGAACGCGCCGGATTCTCCTTCGAGCGGGCCGAGTACTCCGACCCGTTCCCGCGCTGGGTGCCGGCCCGGCCGATGCTGGAGGCGGTGGCCCGGCCGGGCGACTAGCGTTGGGGGATGGCCAAGCTCAGGGTCTTGTTCATCGGGGGCAGCGGAGTGATCAGCGCGGCGTGCTCGCGGCTGGCGGTGGAGGCCGGCATCGAGCTGTTCGTGCTGAACCGGGGGAAGACCGCCATCCGGCCGCTTCCCCCCGGGGCCACGCTCCTGCGAGCCGACATACGGGAACCGGCGTCCGTTCGGGAAGAAATTAAGGGTCTTGACTTTGACGCCGTCGCAGACTGGGTAGCGTTCACGCCCGACCAGGTTCGTAACGACATCGAGCTTTTCGCCGGCCGGACCCGGCAGTACGTGTTCATCAGCTCCGCGTCGGCCTACCAGACGCCGCCCGCGCGGGTGCCGGTCACCGAATCCACGCCGCTGCGCAACCCGTTCTGGCGGTACTCCCGCGACAAGATCGCCTGCGAGGAACTGCTCACGTCGGCCTACCGGGAGCAGGGCTTCCCGGTCACCATCATCCGGCCGTCGCACACCTACGACCAGACCGCGGTGCCTTTCGAGGGCGGATGGACGGTGCTCGGGCGGATGCTCGCGGGTCGGCCGGTTATCGTGCACGGCGACGGAACTTCGCTGTGGACGCTGACCCATCACGAGGACTTTGCCCGGGCGTTCGTGCCGCTGCTGGCGCACCCGCGGACCCTGGGTGAGGCGATCCACATCACCTCCGACGACGTGCTGACGTGGAACCAGATCGCCGAAGCACTCGCCGCAGCGCTCGGGGTAACCGCGCGGCTGGTGCACGTGCCGTCGGACGCGATCGCGGCGGCGGACCCGGACTGGGGCGCCGGGCTGCTGGGCGACAAGGCGCACTCGATGGTGTTCGACAACGCCAAGCTGCGCAGCCTGGTACCGGGCTGGCGGGCGGTGATCCCGTTCGAGCGGGGCGCCCGCGAGATCGCGCACTGGCACCTTGCCGATCCGGCGCGGCAGGTCGCCGACGCTCGCCTCGACGCGGTGATGGACAAGCTCGCGGCGACCTGGAACCCGAACATCCCGTCGGCCGCGACGGTGCCCTAGCCGTCCTCCGGCAGGAACGTGGACATTAACCTTCGGAAATTACGGGGTAACTGTCCACGGTACTCCCGAGCCCGTCACTGCTGGGATCAGTGTGATTAGCGTTACGGGCTGGGCCGGGGCTGGGCCGACGTCCGTCTGGTCGTGCACGTCGCGCAGGAACGACCGGTCCGCCCAGAGCGCCATCAGCCGGAGGATCCGCCCGCCACCTCGAACGACCACAGCTCACTGCTGATGCCCACCGGGGGAGGCGCCTCGCCCCCGGCCCGATCCGCGGCGGAGCGGTGTCCGTGCCCGAACGCGGGCGAGCGCATCCACGCCTGGAACGCCTCCTCGTCCCGCCACCTGGTTACCACCAGCCAGGTGGTACGCCCGTCAGTGGGCTTGAGCAGCTCGAACCCCTCGAATCCGTCCTGGTTGTCCACCGCGCCCGCCCGCGCGGCGAACCTGCGGGCGAGCTCGTCGCCGCTGTCGGCGGGCACCGTAATCGCGTTGATCCTCACCACGGTCATGCCCTCGATCATGCCAGCACCAGCGGGCTGCCGGTTCCGGCCGGGACGCGCTGAAGCGCCGTAACCCGTTGGCGCTTGCCGACGTCAACCCTGATGATGGATGGCATGCATGTCGAGGCGATCAACATCGGCCCCAGCGACGCTCTGGCCCCGGTCAGCTCTGTCCGGGCGGTGGCCGGCCACGGCCTGGAGGGCGACCGTTACTTTTTCGCCGACGGGGCCGGCCCGGGGGAGGCGCTGACCCTGATCGAGGCCGAAGCGATCGAAGACGTCGGCCTCACCGGCCAGCAATCGCGCCGGCAGGTTGTCGTGCGCGGCGTGCGCGTCAACGACCTGGTCGGCAAGCGCTTCCGGCTCGGCGATGTGGAGTGCCTCGGAGTGGAGCTGTGCGAGCCGTGCCTGCACCTGCAGAAGCTCACCCGCCCCGGCATCATCAAGGATCTCATCCACCGCGGCGGTCTCCGGGCGGACATCTTGTCCGGAGGGACGATCTGCATCGGCGATAAGGTGCTCGAGGATCTTCCTGCCGAACAAGCCTGACCAGCCGTGGTCCGGCGGCCAGCAGCTTGGCTTCCAGTTGACCCGTGCCGAGGGAGCGCCAGTGAGCGATTATCCGGCGGTAATCACCGCGCTGAACCACGTCGAGCCGGTGCCGCGCCGCATCCGGGCGTTTCTCGGGGGCGAGAAGGTGCTGGACACCACCCGGGCGCTGTACGTCTGGGAGTGGCCCTACTACCCGCAGTACTACATCCCGCTGCCCGACGTGCGCCGCGACCTGCTGGACGCCGAGGGACACACCCAGCAGACCGGCCGCGGTGTGGTAGAGGTCCGGGGGCTGCGCGTCGGGCCGGTGCACCGCCCTCGTGCCGCCAGGCTCCTCGTCGAATCGCCTATCGCCGGGCTGAGCGGCACCGCCCGCTTCGACTGGGCCGCGATGGATGCCTGGTTCGAGGAGGACGAGCAGGTGTTCGTCCATCCGCGCAGCCCGTACGTCCGGGTCGACGCGCTGCGCTCGAACCGGCCGGTGCGGGTGGAGCTCGAGGGCGTCGTCCTGGCCGACGCGCGCTCGTCGGTGATGGTCTTCGAGACGGGTCTACCCACCCGCTACTACCTGAGCCGCACCGAGGTCGACTTCGGGCACCTGATTCCCGCCGAGACCGTGACCGCGTGCCCGTACAAGGGCACGACCAGCGGCTACTGGTCGGTCCGGGCGGGCGGCGCGGTACATAAGGACCTGGCCTGGGGTTATGACTTCCCGACCCGTCAGCTGCTGCCCATCGCCGGGATGATCGCCTTCTACAACGAGAAGGTCGACACCATCCTTGACGGCCAGCTGCTGGAACGCCCCGAGACGCATTTCTTCCCGTCGGAGCCTCGGCCCTAACGGGCCAGGTCCAGCGGCCGTTATCCATGTGGGTGCGAAGGCGCCAGCGGGCGCGAGTACGTCGTGCCGGGGATATCGCCCCCAATCATGACCGGCTGCGTCCGGTCGACCGGGCCGGGCGCCCGCCGGCTCGAAGGTTCATCAGCTGGACGGCGTTGGCGCTGATAACGGTGGGTTCGGTCGGCTACCTTGGGTCGGCGCCGGCGCTGTCGGTTTTCGGCCTCGCCTCGGTCTTTTTCTACGTCCTGCCCGCATTGGTGTTTTTGCTGCCGGTGTCGCTGGTCGCCGCGGAGCTGTCTTCCGGCTGGCCCGGCGGGGTCTACAACTGGGTACGAGAAGGCATCTCCGCTCCGATGGGGCTGCTCGCGGTCTGGTGCCAGTTCGCCCAGACCGTCTTTTACTATCCGGCGTTGCTGGCCTTTGTCGCCGGCACGCTCGCCTACGTCATCGATCCGCGCCTCGCCAGTAACGGTGTCTATAACGCCGCCGTCATCATCGTCCTGTTCTGGGGCGGCGTCCTGGTCTGCTCGCGCGGGGCGGCAGTCGTCGCCGAGCTGTCGTCCAGCGGGACCATGATCGGGACGCTGATCCCGGCGGTCATCCTTGTCGCCCTGGGCGTCGCCTACCTCGTGCAGGGGAATCACTCGGCCGCGCCGATGACCGCTGACCATCTCCTGCCGGCCTGGCACGGGCTGGCCAGCATCGTGCTGGTCGTCAACAGCTTCTTCACCTACGCCGGCGTCGAAGTCAACGCCGTGCACGTCGACGAGCTCCGCAACCCGGGACGCGAGTATCCGAAGTCCATCTTTCTCGCCACGGCCCTGGTCCTCGCCGTCTTCATCGGTCCGACGCTGGCGATCGCCTGGGTGATTCCCGCACAGCGGATAAGCCTCACCGCCGGCCTGATGCAGGCCTTCAACAGCCTCCTAACCCACTTCGACGTGGCGTTCGGCGTGCCGCTCATCGCCATCGCCCTGGCGGTCGGGGCGCTCGCCGGGATGATCTCCTGGCTGGACGGCCCGTCTGAGGGGTTGCTGAGGATCGGCCGCGAGCAGGGTTTTCTCCCCCCTTATTTCCAGCAGGTCAACGGTAAAGGCATCGAGGTGCGCATTCTCGCCGCGCAGGGCACCGTGGTTACGGTCATCGCCTTGCTCTACGCCTTCATACCGAGCGTCTCAAGCGCATACTGGATCTTCGCCGCGATGGCCACGCAGGTGTACCTGATCATGTACGTGCTGATGTTCGTCGCGGCGCTGAGGCTACGTCGCTCGCAACCGGATCGCGCGCGCAGTTACCGAGCTCCGGCGCTGGGCTTGCTGTGCCTGCTCGGCGCCGCCTCATCCGTGGCCGCGCTCGTGATCGGGTTCGTCCCTCCGTCGCAGTTCGGCCACTCCAACCCGGTCGTGTACGCCGTCCTGATACTCGCGGGGATTCTCGCCATCGGGATTGCCCCGCCGCTCCTGCTGGACCGGTTCAGGAAGCCGGGCTGGAAGGCGGCTGCCCCCGGGTCGGCTCAGGAGTCGTAGCCGCGCACGCGGATCGGGTGTCCGGCTTTCGGCGTCAGCGGCCCGGTATGGCATGCTGATGGGGGGTCGAGAGGCGCTGCGACGGACCAGGTCCGCCACGCTCGACACCCGATATACCGGCAAGGGCGCCTTCGAATCGACGGAGGCGGTCATGACCGTGGTGGGTCGCGTCGCCGGGGTGTGGCGGTACCCG
>JASHVM010000264.1:0-11683 GCA_030044595.1 Streptosporangiaceae bacterium | reverse complement strand
CCCGGTGCCGAGAAACGCGATCGGCGGCGTGGCGGTCCGCCGGCTGTGGTCGGGCTGGGCTGGTGTTATCTCTTGTGCTACAAGCTCGGCGGTCATGACATGCCTTCCGGGGTCGGGTCGCCGGCCGGCACGGCGGCCATGATGTGGTCGATCTCGGCCAGTTCGCCCTGGCTGAGGGTGAGCTCCAGCGTGCCGATGCTTTCGGCCAGGTGGGCCCGGGTGCGGGCGCCGGCCATGGCGACGTGGACGGCCGGGTGGGCCAGCATCACGGTCTGCATTTCCGTCCTCCTGCCGACTGGCTTGGCTCCAGATGCTGGCAAGCTTCACGCTCGCCAGGGTGAGTCGGCGTCACACGACCGGGTGATTCGCGTCAGTCACTCGGCTCGCGGGGCAGGGGAATGCGCCCCTAGTCACGCCGTTAGCGGCGCAGCCCGCGAATAGTAGCCACGTGACCACGCCGCGGCACGAAAGACCGGCTGGGAATTTCGGCGTGCTGTCTGGGTGCGACGGGCATCGCCTGGACCCGGATGTGCCGGGAGGGGGAATGTGGGCCTGCCCGCTCTCCGGGAATCATGCATGGCCCGCCCGGGCGCGGGGTGAATCGCCTTAACTAGCTTGACGGCTTCGCACGATCCGAAGTCCCTCGTCGATGTCGATGACCGGGTAGACCGTGGACTCGAGGATGGTGGAGAACTTGAAGATGGTCTCGGCGAGATCGGATGGGTTCTCGGTTTCCACGACCGCAAAGCCCCCTTCTCCGTCGATCCGCACCACGAACTGGTGAATCGCGGTGTCAGGCGAGGCGGTCCACGTGCCTATGGTGTGAAGCAACCGGATAATGCTCGCCTCGTTCTCGGTGACCGCGTCGCTGACGCGTGGCTTCCAGGTGACGACGTACTTCACGGCAGGCCTCCTTGGCCGGGATGTCCCATGGCTAAGTCGGGCGCATTCTCCCGGCACGCCCGGAACGTGTCAACAGCCGAGAAGGTTGCTGCCGAGGATCAAGTTTGCGCCGTGAGGCGCCGGCATCGTACTTCGCACGTCATTGTTTTGGCATGACTTGCAGGGCGATGACGTGGCCGTTGGCCCTGAGGAAATGCCGAGAAAGTACTGCCGCCGTGCGTAGCCGGGTGTCACCAGGATGCCCTGGGTCATCTTCGGAAACTGGCTGGAGCTGGCCAGTTCCTGGCCGGTCTGCGCGTTGCGCCAGATGACCTGCCCGGTCGTGTAGTTCTTCAGCAGGCCTGATAGTCGAAATCATTATCGTGGACAGAAACCCGCGCGGATCACGGGGTTTCTGTCCACGATCGTGTCAGCGGCAGCGTCCGGGACAGCTGCTGCGGCCGCTGAGGCCTGCGGCCGCAAAGGTCGCCCGACACTGCACTAGCCTGGGATGTCATGGCTGACTGGATCTTCCAGGGCAACCTCCGGCACTACGACCTGGACGCCGCGGTGTCCGCCTCCCGGGAGCAGTGGTGGGGCACGCCTCGCTACCGGGACCGGATGGCGGTGGGCGACCGGGTCTGGCTGCAGGTTGTGGGGCCCAAGGACCCTGGCCTCTACTATGTCGCGACGATCGTGTCCGAGACCTACGAGCACCCCGTTCAGCCATCCGACCCGGCGCATTTCCGGTGGCGGACCGACATCCGCTTCGACTACCGCATCCGCCCGCCGCTGCTCAGGTCCGAGCTGCTGGAGGACGCCCAGCTCGGGTCGTTCCGCCCGTTCCGCGGCTTCCAGGGCTCAGACGTGCCGGTGCCGCCGGACGTCGCTGCGGCGCTGGCCACGCGAGCCGCCCCGCGCTTGGAGCCCCTGCCACGCGAGAACGGGTGAGTCGATCATCCCCCCCGGGCCAATTTCGCTGTCGCGCTGGGACAGCTCGAAGTGACTGCTGGCCTCGATCTCCCATCTGCGGACCGCCGAACGTCGGACGCTCGCCCTGACCGCGGCCGGGGTGCTGCAGTCACCGTGGTGCAGCTCGGGCCTGCTGTCCTCCGTTTTCACCTCGATGGCTTGTGGGGGGACCCGCAACGCCCGTTTCGCTGATCCGATGAGGATCGAGTGTTGTGCTTGCTGTCTCGGCGTGAGGTACTAGAGCAGGCCGCCAGCACGCATGAGCTCGTCGAGCATGCGGTCGAGTGCGTCGAGTCCGACCGACAGGTGACCCTCGCCTTGTTCCAAGTGTGCCGAAGCGCCTGGAAGCTGGGAGGCAAGCCACGTGCCGTGCGCGAACGGCACCATCAGATCAGCGCTTCCTTGCCAGATCATGGTCGGCACCGAGATTTCCTGCAACTCAAAGCCCCATGATCTGGTGAACGCGATGTCGTCCTCGATCCACCCCTCCACGCCCGTGCGCACCGCCTCGCGGAAGCTGGCCGCGAGGTCCTCGCCGAACTCGCCGGTTAGCACAGCGCGGTCCACGTCCGGGAGCAATGTCTCGAGCGACGCGACAACGTCGGCGACGGTGGCCTGCTTGAGCCGGTCGCGCTCGCGGATGAGGCGACACCGCAACTCGTCTTCGCCTTTGAGCGCGGCGGAAAACTCCACTACGTTCTCCTCGCCCATTCCGGCCATCCAGTCCAGGTCCCCTGTCCCGTAGGGGGCAACACCAGCGATCACCAGCACCGCGGCGGTGGCGCCGAGCCGGGCTCCGCAGGCAAGGGCGTGAGGGCCACCGCCGGACCAGCCAGCTATCAGACAACGGTCAGCGCCGATCGCCCCTAGGACGGCGGCAGTGTCGGCCGTCACGTCCACGACGCGGCGGCCCGGCTGGGCGCTTGAGTGGCCGTACCCGGGCCGAGACGTCGTGACCAGGCGGAGCCCGCGCGCATGCGCTGCACGTTCCAGCGCCCGGATCGGGGTGGCGGCACCGGGAGTCCCGTGGTGAAACACCAGCGGAAACCCGCCAGCGGGCCCGCTGACCCGCAGGTCGAGATCCCGGCCATCCGGCAACCGAACGTGATCCAGAGCCACCATGCCGCCTCTCAGCAGAGACTAACCACCAGCGCAAACGTTACCGGGGCGCCACTAGCTGCTGCACCGAGCCATGTGTTCTCACCCTTGGCCTGCACTGGACGTTTGGCTGCTGAGCTGTCCGGTGACCCGGCGGCGGCGAAGTCGGTAGCGGTCAGCTCTTCCAGAGCCCGCATCGGCATGCGCCTGCCCTCATGAGCCATTTCGTCAGCATCCAGCAGGTAGGCCAGATCGGTTGCGACAGGGCCTTCGGTCGTCTCAGTTAACCTGGCACTCCCTGGCTGGCGCGCCAGCCGCGCTGACGCCTTACCTGCGATGGGAGATTATTCTGGCGCGGGTCGTTCCACTGGCATGACGATGGTACGGATCGCGCACATCGAGCCATGGCCGGGCAAGCGCATGAGCGGTCACGGGTTCAGGATTTCCTCGTTCCTCGTGGTGCTTTCCGACGACTCAGGCGGACGGGCGCTCCCGGTGTGGCTGCGCGGGCCGGAAGGGCACGGCCTATTCCGCGGCGATGGTGATCACCCTCATCCCGAGCCCGCTGAGATGATCACTGCTGAACTGCTCTGGTCGCCGGCGTGACGGTGACCGGCGTGGACATCGATGAGCTGGACACTGAGCTGACCACCGGGCCACGCCAAGGACGCGACAATCCGCAGGCAACCGCACAGATCGAGTTCACTGCGGCGGGCACCGCTGAGCCCCGGCGGATGACGGCCCGCATCGGATACGCCCTGGCCCTGGCCGCGGCCACCGGTGCGCCGATACGGGTTGCCAGCCGGCTGATGGACAAGCTCGCGGTCCCTGGCCAAGACGACCTGGTGAGCCAGTTCACCAGGGACGTGCCGCTGCCGCCACAACCCGCATCACCCGGCAGCTGACTAAGCCCGGTAAAGCCGTCAGCCGACACCTGCCTTCGGCTGACTGCCCGGTTCACGCCGGAACCACAGGCCCGGCAGCCGTGCCAAGACCGAGTCACGCCAGCCTCCTAACGCAGCTGCAACAAGCCTTTGGCGTGTCGCACATCAAGCGGAGCCCACGTGCCCCGCATCAAGTCGAGCTAGGCACACCGGGCCGGCACGTGTCCGCCGCTACATCCTGTAGTAGATCTCTGAACCCGTAGAGCGTGGCCCTGGCCGACCACTGGTTTCTGCCGTCCCGAGAAGCTTGACACATGCCGATATCGGAATATGTTGGAGCCGTGGCCCGCTCTTCCACGACGTCGGATGTATTCAACGCAATTGCCGAGGCACACCGTCGCGAAATCCTGGACGCGCTGATGGCAGGCGAGAAGGCGGTCGGGGCGATCGTGGACGATCTCTCGATGTCCCAGCCCCAGGTTTCAAAACACCTGCGGGTGCTCACTGAGGTGGGACTCGTCAGGTACCGGGCGGACGGACGTCGTCGGCTGTACCGCCTGGAACCTGCGCGCCTCCGGCCGTTGCACGACTGGTTGGCCAAGTACGAGCAGGCGTGGAATGACCGACTGGATCGGGTGGAGGACTACCTCAAAGAGCTACAACAACAAGGAGAGAAGCAGTGACACCTAATCGGCACGGGTCGGCAGTCATCGAATTCCCGAACGATCTGGAGATTGTAGTTACCCGGGAGTTCGACGCTCCGATCGAACTCGTCTTCGACGTATTCACGAAGCCGGAGCATGTGAGGAAAACGTTCGCTCCATTCGGGGAGGAGGTGACGGTCTGCTCGATCGACCTGCGGGTCGGAGGGAACTACCACTTCGTCATGGTGACCGACGACGGAACCGAGTGCTCGTTTCGTGGAACCTTCCTGGAGGTCGAGCCGCCGACCCGGACCGCCCAGACGTGGCTGTTCGAAGGGTGGCCAGATGCGCACGCCGTCGAGTCGATGGATCTGCACGAGACCGGCGGAGTGACGAAGCTGACGTACAGGCTGGCGTTCCGCGACAAGGCTGGCCGTGACCACATGACCAAGTTCGATGGCCTGGAAGCGAACTTCGACAATGTGGAGGATTACTTGAGGTCACTGCTCGATCCCAAACAGCGCCGCCTCCGGTAGTTGAGGTTCGGGCCAGACTAACTTGCCGACACGCGGTCAGCCACGCCGACGGCCGGTCGTGCCGTCGACGCTATTTGAGACGACCGGACCTTGTTGGAATGTGAATAACCGGCGAGTGTCCCGCCTCACCAAGGTCGCACGCCTCCGGCTGTCCACAGGCGGGGCGAAGCGATCGTATGTGAGCTGCAGGCTGTTATTCGTAGCGCGGAGAGTCCTTGGGCGCTTTCCGAGTCCGCGCGCCCGGGTCCGGCAACGATCGCCAGGAAGGCCACTGGAGATAGGCAGGTGTGGATCTCCGGCTTGACCGGGATGTGGTGAGGACCACCCGGATGGGGTGATGGCGGGCGTGGGAGGCCGGTCTTTACTTGATGGGTAGGAACATTGCAACTACCTGAGGAGGGGATCATGGTGAAGATCACGCGCCCGGTGGAGTGGCGAGCGGCTAGCCGGGACAGGCCGGGTACTCGGCTGTCGGCGCGCCGCAGGAGTACGAGGCTTGTGGCCGGCGTGTGCGTTGCCGTGGCCGCGCTGGCGCTGACGGCGTGCAGCTCGTCGTCGAGCAGCCCGGCGGCGTCGGGCAGCACCTCGCCGGGCGGTGCCTCGGCATCGGCGAAACCCTCCGGCACGCTGGTGGTGTTCGCGGCTGCCTCGCTGAACGCGGCCTTTGACAAGATCGGCGCCCAGTTCGAGAAGGCTAACCCGGGCGTGACGGTGAAGTTCAACTACGCGGGCAGCTCCTCGCTGGTGACCTCGATCAAGCAGGGCGCGCCAGCCGATGTCTTCGCTTCGGCCAACACGCAGAACATGACGGCCGTCACTGACGAGAGCCTGGCGTCGGGCACGCCGCAGGTGTTCGCCCGCAACCAGGCCGAGATCATGGTCGAGAAGGGCAATCCCAAGAACATCAAGTCCGTCAAGGACCTGGCCAATCCGGCTATCAAGGTGGTGCTGTGCGCCCCGGCGGTTCCGTGCGGGTCCCTGGCCAAGCAGGTCTTCGAGAAGGCCGGGGTCACGGTCAAGCCGGTCAGCGAGGAGACCAGCGTCAGCGGGGTGGTCACGAAGGTATCCCTCGGCGAGGCTGATGCCGGGCTGGTCTACGTGACCGATGTCAAGGCGGGCGGGGACAAGATCGAGGGAGTGCCCATCCCGGCTGACCAGAACGTGATCGCTGATTACCCGATCGTGCAGCTCAAGGACGCGCCGAATGCCGCCGCGGCGGCGGCGTTCATCAGCTACGTGCTCAGCCCGCCTGCCCAGGAGGTCCTCGCGAGCTACGGCTTCCTGCCGCCGGGGTCATAGATGGACGACCGGCCGAGGCAGCCGTTCAATCCCCTGCTGGCCTGCCTGGCTGCCCTGGCAGCGCTGTTCTTCTTCTTCCCGCTGCTCGGGCTGGTGACCGGCGCGCCGTGGGGCCGCATGGTCAGCGTGATCACCAGCAAGAGTTCGCTGGACGCGCTGCAGATCTCTCTGATCGCCTCGCTGTCCAGCACCGCGCTGGCGCTGTTGTTCGGGTTCCCGCTGGCGTGGATGCTGGCGCGTGGTCAGTTCCGCGGCAAGGGGCTGCTGCGTGGCCTGACGACCTTGCCGATGGTCTTGCCGCCGGTCGTCGGTGGCATTGCCTTGCTGCTGGCTTACGGCCGGCGCGGGATTGTCGGCGAGCCGCTGCATAAGGCGACCGGGCTGTCGCTGCCGTTCACCTTGGCCGGGGTCATCGTGGCCGAGTCGTTCGTGGCCATGCCGTTCTTCGTGATCACCGCGGAGTCCGGGCTGCGCTCGATGAACAGGCGGCTGGAGGACGCCGCCCGCAGCCTCGGGGCGAGCCGGTGGACCGTGTTCCGGCGGGTGACGCTGCCGCTGATCTGGCCCGCGCTGGTCGCCGGGATCGTGCTGACCTGGGCGCGGGCGCTGGGGGAGTTCGGGGCGACGATCACGTTCGCCGGGAACCTGCCCGGCGTCACCCAGACCATGCCGCTGGCGATCTACATCAGCCAGAGCTCGAACAAGATGGACGAGGCGATCGCGCTGAGCCTGATCCTGGTCCTGGTCAGCCTGGTGGTCATGATCTTCCGGCGTGAGCGTTCCGGTTCGGACTGACCCGTCATGCTCGAAGCGGACATCCAGCTGCGGCTTGGCAAGTTCAGCCTGGACGCGGCGTTCTCCGCGGCGTCAGGCGAAGTGGTCGCGCTGCTCGGCCCGAACGGTTCGGGGAAGTCGACCATCTTGCGGGCGCTGACGGGCCTGCTGCCGCTGGCCGGGGGGCGGGTGGTGCTGGACGGCACAGTCTTGGACGACCCCGCCCAGCGCACCCGGGTCGCGCCGGAAAAACGGCCCATTGCCTTGATGTTCCAGGACTACCTGCTCTTCCCGCACCTGAGCGTCCTGGAGAACGTGGCGTTCGGCTTGCGGGCCCGGGGTACTGACAAGAAGGCCGCGCGGCAGAAGGCGGCGGAGGCGCTGGCACAGGTGGGCCTGGAGGATCAGGGCGCCAAGAAACCGGGTTCGATGTCCGGCGGGCAGCAGCAGAGGGTGGCGATGGCCCGCGCGCTGGTGACCGATCCGAGGCTGCTGCTCCTGGACGAGCCGCTGGCCGCGCTTGATGTCTCGACCAAGACCGACGTCCGCCGCCTGCTGCGCGCCACCTTGCGCCAGTCCCACGCGGCGAACATCCTGGTCACCCACGACCTGCTCGACGCGGTGGCGCTCGGTGACAGGATGATCGTGATCGAGAACGGCGGGATCGTGCAGACCGGGACGCCTGCGGAGGTGACAGCGCGGCCCAGGTCGCGCTACGTCGCCGACCTGACCGGCGTCAACCTGCTGCGCGGCACGGCCCGGGGAACCGCCGTGGACCTGGATGGCGGCGGCCAGCTAACCAGTGCCGACCCGGTAACCGGCCCGGTCTTCGCCGTCATCGCCCCCGCCGAGGTGGCCGTGCACCGGCAGCGGCCGGACGGAACAGCAGGGAACCTCTGGCGGGGAACGGTCAGCGAAGTAGACCTCATGGGAGATCGCGTCCGGGTCCGCGTCGACGGGACACCGACGATCACCGCCGAAGTACCGCCCAGCGCGGTCGATGACCTCAAGCTCGACGACGGGGGCGAGCTGTGGGCCTCCGTCAGCCCGGCCGCGATCACGGTGTACCCGCCGTGATCACCTGCCCGGCGGCCCCAGGCCCTACCCTGGCCTGGGCGGCCGCCGTTCCGGTCCGCGATCGCGCGGGCAGTCCATCCCTGATCCTGACAGGAGTGAGCCATGAAACTCAGTGCACGCAACCAGATCCCCGCCACGGTCACCGGCATCACCAGCGGCGAGGCTATCGCCAACGTCGAACTCGACGCGGGCGGGGTGCGCCTAGTGGCCTCGATCACCGTGGAAGCGGTCCGCGATCTCGGCCTGGCCGCAGGCAGCGAGGTCACCGCGGTGATAAAGGCGTCCGAGGTGATCCTGGCCACGGGCGACTGACGCCAGCAGGACACCGGGCACCTCGATCCGAGGCCTGCTTCGCCTGTTAGCCCAGGAAGACGGCCGCGCCGGATTACCCCTGCCCGGCCGGTACATGCTCCGCAGGGACGAGTCAAGGCCGGGCTGGGGGAGGGCGCGCCGATGTGGCCAGCATCTGACCGGCCGGTCAGGTTGATGGCGGCGGGGCGAGCTGCGCAGGGGTAATGCCGTCGGTGATCGTTACCTGATCGAACCAGCCGCATCGCGGATTACCGGGCGGGCGGTCGAAACGGGTGACGTACGGTTTGAGATCGATGACCGGTGTCCCGTCGACGAGGTCAACGCCGGCGAACCGGATGATCGGCCCAGCGACGTCCAGAAGCTGGATGAGGCTGAGCCCGATGGGATTGACTCGCTTCGGACCCCTGGTGGCGAAGATGCCCTTGACGCGCTGCTGACTCCGCAACAGGAACGGAACATGCCTGAGCGGCGGGTCGCTGCCGGGCTCAGCCAGTTTGTGGAGCCAGGTGACCAGCCAGGCGTACTCGAACTCCGCCAGGCCGTCCAGGCCCTCTTGGTAGCGGTCGGCGATCTCGATGGTCCCGCGCCCGGCGCGATTGAGTCCCGCCTGGATCGGCGTGGCCTCCAGTTCGGCGTAGCTGGTGCGGACGACCCCGATCACCTTCAGGGGAACATCGTGGTCCATGCAGCCATGGTGCCAGGGCCGCCGTCGGCCTGGCGCGCCGGTCCGGGAGCTGGTCGATGGCGTGCAGCGCATGGACGGCGTCCAGGTCGGGGTTGACGAGAAGGGCACGCCAGGTGGCCAGGATCTGGGCGTCGATGCTGCCTGCGGGGGGCGGGGCAGGGACCGCCCCCCGCACGGAAGGCCCGCTCAGAGCTGGGTGGTGACCGCCTTGACTTCGGTGTAGGCCTCGAGCACTTCGTGGCCCATTTCGCGGCCCCAGCCGGACTGCTTGTACCCGCCGAACGGCAGTGAGGCATCGAAGACGTTGTAGCAGTTGATCCAGACCGTCCCGGCGCGGAGCTTCTTGGCCAGGGCGTGGGCCTTGGAGATGTCACGGGTCCAGATGCCCGCGCCGAGCCCGTACTCGGTGTCGTTGGCGGCGGCGGCGATCTCGTCCAGGCTCTGGAACGGCGCTGCCACCACGACCGGGCCGAAGATTTCCTCGCGGACGATCTTCATGTCCGGGCGGGTATTGGTGATGACGGTCGGCTCGACGAAGTAGCCTCGGTCGCCATACCGCCCGCCGCCGGTGACGGCGGTGGCCCCGTCGGCCTTGCCGGATTCCAGGTAGCCGGTGACCCGGCGCAGCTGCTCGTCAGAGACCAGCGGGCCCATCTGGGTGCCGGGCTCCATGCCCGGGCCGAGCTTGATGCCCTTGGCGATCTCGGCGACGCCGTTGACCACCTCGTCGAACCGGTCCTGCTGGATGAACAGCCGGGAGCCTGCCACGCAGCACTGCCCGTGGTTGAAGAAGATCGCGTTGGCCGCGCCCTCGACCGCGCCCGCGTCGGCGTCGTCGAACACGATGTTGGGGCTCTTGCCGCCCAGTTCCAGGGTGACCTTCTTCAGGTTCCCTGCTGCGGCCTGCACGATCAGCTTGCCGACCTCGGTGGAGCCGGTGAACGCGACCTTATCCACATCGTCATGGGCGGCCAGCGCCGCGCCCGCGGTCTCGCCGAAACCGGTGACGACATTCACCACCCCTCCGGGAATGCCTGCCTCGGCGATCAGCCCGGCCAGGCGCAGCGCGCTCAGCGGCGTCTGCTCGGCCGGCTTGAGCACCACGGTGTTGCCCGTGGCCAGGGCGGGGGCGAGCTTCCACGCGGCCATCAGCAGCGGGAAGTTCCACGGGATGATCTGGCCGACCACGCCGACCGGCTCGCGCAGCGTATAGGAATGGAAGTTCGCGCCCGGCATGTACGGCACCGAGATGTCGATGGTGTTGCCCTCGATCTTGGTCGCCCATCCGGCCATGTAGTGGAACATGTCCGCCGCGAGCGGCACGTCCGCGGCCCGCGCCACGACGACCGGCTTGCCGTTGTCCAGCGACTCCAGCTGGGCCAGCTCATCGGCGTGCTCCAGGATCAGGTCACCGATCTTCCAGATGAGCCGGCCGCGCTCGGACGGTGTCATCCGGCTCCACGGCCCGTCGTCGAACGCGGCGCGCGCGGCGCGGACCGCCCGGTTGATGTCCTCGGCGTCCCCCTCGGCCAGGTTGGCCAGGGTATCCCCGGTGGCCGGGTCAGGGGTCGCGAACGTCTTGCCTGACGCCGCGTCGACCCACTGCCCGCCGATGAACAGCTGCCGCGGGGCGGCGGTGAACTCCTCGACGCTCGGTTCCAGTGTTACGGACATGGTTTGTCTCATCTCCTCGAAGCGGCCGTTCGGTCACAGCCCTCCACTATCCGCGGACATGGCCCAGCAGAATGCCAGGCGCTGACCAGTAGTCACAATGAGACAACATGAGGACGGCAGGCACAAGGGCCTGCCCAGGAAAAAGGCCCGATGCCGCCTTGTCAGCGAGCACCAGTCGCCGCTTACAGCTCCGGAGGTGGTAGGTCCTGATCACAGGCCTGGCAGGGCTCCTACGCTTCCTTGTGTCGTTTGAGGACTAGCACTTGGCCCTGATGCCGGGGCCCACCAGGCCGATCGCCGCGGTGCCCGTCCTCACGTTCCCCAGGGCGCAGGCCTCCCAGCCCTGGGCGCCGAGTTCGTTGAGTTGCTTGAGCACCTGCGCTGCGTCGTCGGCCCAGGCCATGGTCATATATTCAATGAGCTCCATCTGCCGCACCTCCTTGGCATGACGGAACGTCCGACGTGATAGATTTATCGTATCACGATGTAAGTTCACCGATATTACTGCCTGGTTCTGTGGCTTGCAGTAAGAGCAGGTCGCTCCTGGTGCCCCGGCATCGCGTTGCGATGCGGGGCGGCCAGTGATCATGCTGTTGACGAGCGGCTTGCTGCCAAGCGCGCCCACTGCCGGCCCATTTCACGACTGAGTTGCCGACATGTTCTCGCTGCTGCGCAGCAGGCGGCGACGCTGAGCTCGTCTTGCGGCAAGCCCTCAACCACAGCTAGCCACGTCCGGTCGCTCCTAGAATTCAATAATATCGTGGTACGATATTATTGAATGTTCCCGAGAGCCAATAGGAGAGGTCGTGAGCACGCAGCGCAGCCGTGTGACACCGGCGCCGCAGC
>JASHVM010000263.1:0-3210 GCA_030044595.1 Streptosporangiaceae bacterium | reverse complement strand
GAGCAGCCCCGGCAACCGGGCTAGGAGATTTTCCGGGTGGGCAGGCCTGACGCGGGGGGATGGACCATTATGGGCACTGGAACCTTACGTTCAGGGGAGGACGACTGATGGCCCGCCCGATCATTGGCATCACCGGCGAGCTTGAGGCTGCCTGCTGGCGCACCTGGATTCGCGAAGCCGTCGTCTCTCCGGTGAGTTACACGCGAACCGTCGAGCGCGCCGGCGGAACGCCGGTCGTACTGCCGCCGGTCCCTGCCAGCTCTGTGCCCAGCCTGATCGCGCGGATTGACGGCCTGCTGCTGGCCGGGGGGAGAGACGTCGACCCGCTGCTCTACGAACAGACGGCGCACGAGCAGACGGACCCGCCAGACCACAGACGAGACAGGTTCGAGCTCCTCATGGTCCGCGCGGCGATCGACGCCGACCTTCCCTTCCTCGCCATCTGCCGCGGCATGCACGTCCTGAACGTGGCGCGCGGTGGCTCCCTCACCCAGCATCTCCCGGACCGGCTCGGCAACGAGAGCCATAAGCCGGATCCGGTGAAGATGACCACTCATAACGTCCAGATCAACACGGAGAGCAAGCTCGGGCGCGTACTCGGCGCGAGCGCGCTCGTACCCGCCGCCCATCACCAGGCCGTCGACGAGCTGGGCCGAGGTCTCGTCACCGTAGCGTGGACCCCGGACCAGGTGGTGGAGGCGGTCGAGCTGCAAGGCCACCGGTTCGGCCTCGGCGTGCAATGGCACCCAGAAGAAGGCGACGACGCCCGGCTCTTCGAGGCGCTGGTGGCAGCCGCCAAGCCCGCCCCCTCGCCGCAGCCTGTGGCAGAGGTCCCGAACCGGTCGAAGAGATCCCCGAAGCGGCACGCTGCCCGCTCCTGACCGCTGCCGGCTCCTGACCGTTGCCCGCTCCTGACCGTTGCCCGCTCCTGACCGGGGTCGTCATCTCGGCAAGGCAGTCATTCCCGCGCGGCTCGGCAGGTGGACCCGCACGAGTGCTGAGTGCCCTTCCAGCCGCCGCGGCGCAGGACCGCGGCCACTTCCGCGGCGGTCCGGCACCGGTTCTCGGTGACGTCCGGCCAGCCGTATCTCAGCGTTACCGTTCCCTGCGCGAGGTTCGCGTTGTCCCGGTGGATGTCGCGCCAGCGCCCCTCCGCCGGGTGGGCGGTGACCCCGTCGACCTCGACGCAGAGGTCGTACTCCCGATACAGGTTGTCCAGGTACCTCGTGCCGTCGGCGTGCCTGCGCCTGGCCTGCCGCCGCGCCTCGGGCAGGCCGTGGGCGCGCTCCACGCCGTGAACGTAGTTGCGCTCCAGCGGAGAGTGGACGCCATCCGCAGCATCCTCCAAGGCACCGGCGATCCAGGCCCGCCAGCGTATTCTCGGGCGCGCGTTCAGCGCCTTGCTGAGCGATTGCGGCGACGTCAGGCGGCGGCCTACCGCGCGTGCGATCCAGCCGTAGGCATCGTCGAAGGTCCTGGCCACGGCGATCAGGTCAAGGACCGTGTCCTCGACCGTGGTCCGCGGCAGTAGCCAAGGCGGCTGCCACTCCGGCACCAGGCACCGGGACCGATGCACGATCACGCCCCGGATCTTTTGCCGGGCAGGACGGCGTCCGGCCGGAACGGTGACGTGGATCTGCCCAATCGGCTTGTCGATGAGGCCATGTAGCTCAGCCGCTGTCTCGTGGCTGAGCGCCGCACCTCGTCCCACGCGTAGCACGGCTGCCCACAGCTTTGCTTCCCGTGAGGGATCTCCCGTGAACGTCGCGTACGCGCCACGGTGCAAGCGCCGCCAGGTTCCGGACCGAAGCCGCCGGTCGATGGTTTGTTCTGGCCAGCTCGCGTCGCGTGCCTGTTGTCGGGAGACAACCCCCGACTGGGCCTGGAGCTGGCTGCGCCAGCGCAGACTACGTTCGTCTTCCATGCCATCCAGGGTGAGGCGCCCCGCCACCGCCCGCCACGCCGCTCCCCGGCCTGTGGATAACTCGCGATCTCAACATCGTGGACATAAACCTTCGGTATTTACGAGGTAACTGTCCACGACAATCAGCGGTGCCGTCCGGGGACGCGGATGATGGGTGAAATGTCTGGTTTGTCCCCGCGGGCGGCTGGATCGCCGATGGCGACGGCACCTGTTAAAGCGGGGGCTGGTAGCCGCTCACCCAGTGGACCTGCAGCCAGGCCATGAACGTCGACCAGGCGCCGGTCACCTCGAGCAGCCCGACGCATACCAGCATGGCCCCGCCGATCCTGGTGACCAGGCGGGCATGCCGCCGGAAGAACGCGAAGGCCCGCATCGCGACCTGGAAGCCGATCGCCACGAGCAGGAACGGGACGCCCAGGCCGAGGGCGTAGACGAAGGCGAGCAGGGCGCCGCGGGCCGCGGTGCCGCTCGAGGCCGACAGGGCCAGCACGGCGGTGAGCGTAGGCCCGATGCAGGGGGTCCACCCGAGCCCGAACATCACCCCGAGCAGCGGCGCGCCGGCCAGGCCGGCCTTCGGGCGTGCGGACGGCCGCACGACCCGGCCGGCGAAGGAGAACCGGTCGAAGACCCCGGCGAACAGCAGGCCGAGCAGGATGGTGAGAACGCCGAGGATCCGTGTCAGCAGCCGGGCGTGCCCGGTCAGCAGGTGGCCGAGCCCGCCCAGGGCTGCGCCGTAGGCGACGAAGACCACCGAGAACCCGAGCACGAACAGCGCCGTCCCGGCGACCACCCGGGCCTTGGGCGCGGACCGCGACGGGGGGATACCGGGCGCCGCTGCGGGCGCGACGGCGGCGACCGGCCGCGCGGCCACCGCCAGCCCGGAGACGCTTGAGGCCCCAGAGGCGCCCGAGGCCCCCGAAGCGCCCGAGGCTCTCGAAGCGCCTGAGGTCTCTGAACTCCCCGAATCCCCCGAAACGCCGGCCATGCCGGTGACGTAGGAGAGGTAGCCAGGCACCAGCGGCAGGCAGCAAGGAGAGAGGAAGGTAACCGCGCCGGCTGCCGCGGCCACGGGCAGGGCCAGGATCAGCGGACCGGAGGTCACGAGCTGGGTGACCCCGCTCATGACGTCCCGGCGGCGATGAAACCGTGCCCGGCGTGGCCAGTCATGAGATCACTATGCCACGCGCGCCCCGGCCGGTCGACGCACGCACGCCTCCTCCCGGCGGGCCGGTCGACGCGCGCCCCGGCCGGTCGACGCGCGCCCGGCGGGTCGGCCCGCGTACGCC
>JASHVM010000262.1:0-2630 GCA_030044595.1 Streptosporangiaceae bacterium | reverse complement strand
TGGTGAGGAGGCTGCGCTGGGCGCTGCGACGCCCTTGTGTCGCCGCCACCCAGTCGCTCAAAAGCTTCTCGATCTCGGCAACTTTGGTCGTAGTGATCTCGATGAGCTGCACGAACGTCATCACTTTCCCCTTCCAGCCCGGCCGGGCCGGGCCGCAAGGCGCGGCGAAGGCGACGGCGCGAGCATCTGTCCTGGATCAAAGCGGTAACCCCGAGGCGTATGCCGGGATCTCGTCAGCGCTTGGCGTAGTCCGCGAAGCCCTGCCAGTCGATGACGACACAGGGCTCGTCGCCGATGACCCACGCGTCGTGGCCGGGTTGCATGATCGCGAAATCCCCGGGGCCATACTCCATCTCTTCCCCGTCGTCCATGACGACCTTCATCCGGCCGGAAATGAAGTAGCCCATGTGGGCAGCCTGGCAGCTCTCGGTCTTGGCAATCGGCTTCACGTGCTCTGACCACTTCCAGCCCGGCAGGAAGGTAGCCCGGCCAACGCTGCCTTCTTTCATGTTCACCAGCTGGAGCTGGCCCGTGCCGGCCTCGAACGGCCGGGTCTCTTCGGGTGAATCAAGGCTCATGCGAACCAGGCCTGACATGGTGATCCCTCCTGCGCCGGTGGATGCAAGTCCTTCTCTGGCGGCCAGCCGGCCATCATGACAGCAGGGCACATCGATGTTCAGTCCGGATGAACACGATATGGAGGTTGCGTGAAGGCACCGCACAAGCGGTCAGCGACTATCACCTGACGGGCAAGGACCGAGCCTCGGTCACGTGCGCGAGGCGCTGACGATTCGGGTGGCGACCAGGGCAGCGCGTCGCCAGGCCTGGACTTACCCGGCGCAGAGCGAGATCATGCTGCCGGGCCGGGCGAAGGGTATACATGGCGTTGACGACGGACAGCGAGCCGAGAGCTGGCGGCATCTCCGGGCACCGGCGCGCAGCGGGAATCTACGGCGCGATCATCACCGCCGCCATCATCGCGGCCGTCGGGGATCATGTCCCGACCCTGCCGATGGCCGTCTCGATTGTAGTCACGCTCGTGGTGTACTGGATCGCCGAGGTGTATGCCGAGCTGTTGGGTGAGCATGTGGAGCGCGGACAGCTGCCGACCTGGGCGTACACCCGGGCTACGCTGGCGGCGCGGTGGCCGATGGTCAGCGCCTCCTACGTCCCGCTGCTGGCGCTGGTGCTGGCCCGGGTGGCCGGTGCCTCCGTCCCGGCCGCGGCCAACGTGGGGCTGGCGGCGGCCATCGTCCTGCTGGTCTTCCATGGCTGGTCGGTCGGCCGCGCCGCAAAGCTGCAAGGTGCGCAGCTGCTGATTGTCACCTCGATCGCGGCGGCGCTCGGCCTGGTGATGGTATTGCTCAAGGACCTGGTCCTTGTGCACCTGCACTGAATCTCTGCCAGGTGGCAGGCGGGCGCCGCGCAGGCCTCCCCGTCCCGGAGAACCAGCACCCTCATGGCGCTGCCTCATCAGGAGCGGCCTGGCCGGGTTCCATCGGCCTGAGGATGGCCCGGGCGGGCGCGCCGTCGCTGCCGTGCAGCTTGACCGGCAGGCAGATCATCTCGTACCGGCCGCCGGCGACCGCCGACAGGTCGAGTCCCTCGATGATCCAGATCCCGGCCTCGAGCAGGATCTTATGGATCGTGGCCCCATCGGCGTGGTACCCGCCGACGGACAGATAGTCGATCCCGACCGTACGCACCTGCGCCGTGGCCAGGTGCCTGGCCGCCGGCTCGGAGATATACACGAAATCCTCGACGAAGCTGTCAGCCTGCCAGCAGCGGGCTGAGTTGGCCGTGCGGAAGAGGACGCGCTCGCCGGGCTGCAGCCGGTGCCTCCGTAGCTCGGCGACGGTGATCTCGCGGGGATCCTCGATCTGGATCACCCGGGCCTGGCCCATCGTCGCCGTCAGCGGCATCTCATCCAGCCCGCCAGCCCCGTGGATGAAGTGCACCGGGCCGTCCATGTGCGTGCCGCTGTGCACCCCCATGGCCAGGTGGGAGACGTTGCATTCGTCACCACGGCCGGTGTCCATGACCCGCTGCAGCACGATCGGCGGGTTATCAGGCCAGTGCGGCATGCCATGCCGGACGGTCACCGACACGTCGATCCAGTCTGTCATCTCCGCATGCCCCACCATGGCCTCCGCGACACTGCCAAGGGTCCGGCACAGCGCGGGACCCATCAGCGGGTCCGGCGACCTGCGCCGGGTTCACTTGCCCGGATGCTAGCGCGCTCGGCCCCGCCGTGTCGCCTGTTGACCCCCGGCGCTGACCGCTCGCGTCCCGCATCGTAAACCTGCCCGCACTCACCCCGGCGGCCTGAGGTTGGCCATCTTCCGCACCGAAGTCCACCGCAGCGTCCTGTGGGCGGTCATGACCGGTGACCAGCATTATCCCCGCCTCCCAAGAACGATCGCTAGCCGCGCCCGGCAGGCCGCGGTGCGGGTCCAGCCTCGCTGCTAAGGTGAGCCCATGCGGGCCGTCACGGTCATTCCCGGAAAACAGGGCTCGGTCGCGCTCACCGACATGCCCGAGCCGCCGGACCAGGACGGGCCGGTCCTGGTCCAGACGCAGGCGATCGGCATCTGTGGTACCGACCTGGAGATTATCAACGGCGAGTACGG
>JASHVM010000261.1:0-8411 GCA_030044595.1 Streptosporangiaceae bacterium | reverse complement strand
CAGATTGCTTTCACTTCAATCAGGCGGTTGCAGACGAGCGCGCGGAAGGTGCGAGCAGGCCAAGGGCGCGGGCGGACTCGACCGCTTCGGCCTGGCGCTCGAGCAGGTCCGGCACGGGATGGATCAGGAACTACAGAGGTCTCGCCAAACGCCGATGACGCCTTTATCGCCACCGTCCACCGGCTCGCCCTGGGCATGGTCTCGATTTGGATGGGAGACGCCGACCGCGCCTGGGAACTGCTCGTCGAGGCCGCCGGCGGGCCGAGGATGACGATAACCGCCCTAGCGCACCAGTGCGCTGAGGGGTACCAGGCGCTGCTGATCGTGAACCGGGGTGACCTGGCGCTCGCGGACTCGCTCGCGGGCAAGGCGGAGTCGACAGGGAGCTTACGATCTTAAGGATGCTGCCCGCTCCGGGCTCCCTGTGCGAGCTCGCGGCGGACCTGTTCGTCACGCCTAAGACCCTGAAGACCCATCTACGGGCCATCTACCGCAAACTCGGCGCCGAGTCAGGGAGGACGCGGTGATCCGCGGCCGTGAAGGTGGCCTGATCTAACCTTCCGCCAGCTGATGCTGCCCATCGCCCCGCTCCACGGACGGAAGCTGGGCCACGGCGTAATGATCGTTGGCTGACCGGCTAGCGGCAAACTAACGCCACGGTCCGTTCTGAAGAAGATCTTGATTTCCGAACGGACCATGGTTCCGGACTCTCCTGAATGCCAGGCTCGGACGTCTGCCAGTTCGTTTCCACGCTAACCAGGACCAGGCACAGCCCGCGCAACAGGTCGAGAACACCGATAGACGAGACTGATCGCGGATCCCACCGACTAGGGTGGGCTGCTCGATGCCGGGCTCCAGGTCCAGTCCCGCGAAGCTGGATTCGAGCCGCCCGGTCACGTGTCCGCGGACCGTAATCCGGCATCTGGTCGGTCCCAAGTGGCTTCCTTCGGGTGGTCCTGGCACTTCGCCGTCAACCCCGGGCGGACGACCTCCATGTGACCTGTTCCCACCGCTGTCGACGCCCGTGCCAAACTGGAAACCGGATTGTCGCCGCCGCTAGCCCGCAGACGGGAACTGCCGGTCCGCGGCGAGGATGGCGTGCGCCGCCTTTGAGGCCATTCGGCATGCTCTCCTTGCCGCTGACCGGCTTGTAGAGGTCCCGAAACCCGCGCTACCAGCCAAGATGCGGTCTATTCACCATCACATGGACTCCTGGTCCGGCTGGCCCATGGACATGGACTCCTGGTCCGGCTGGCCCATGGACTCCTGGTCCGGCTGGCCCATAGACATGGAATCTTCCTGCGGCTCGTCCGGCATAGACATGGATTCCTCGTGTGACATGCTGATCCCTTTCCTGTTTCTTACCTGCGTGTTCCTTCGATATGTCAGGCGTGTCTTGAATCCCGCCTGCCGGATAAGGAGCGATCATTGTGGGCTCAGGTCAGCTAGCCCGGAGAGGTCGACGCTGATGACGTCCATACGCCTGACCAGTACCATGAGCACGCTGCCGCAGGTCCGGCAGCGGACCACGGTGCCAGGAGCCTGCCGGAAGACGACGAGCTCAGCCACCGGCCTGCTGGCGCCGCAAGTTCCGCAGGTGCTGCTGGCGGCCGTCATCTCCGCGCCAAAGACCTCGATCAGCATGCCGCCGATCGCGTTACCGTCCACTGCGTCCATCAGTGCCTCCTGTCCCGCCGAACCGCTCGGTCTTCACCCGCTCTGGCGGGTAACCAAGCTCGACCAGCGCGGCCGCGGCGGTCTCGACGAAGCTGGTCGGGCCGCAGATATAGGCCAGCGGGTTAGCTTCGGCGGGCCAGGCGACCTCTGCAAGCAGGGCCGAGTCGATCCTGCCGGTGTGACCGGTCCATCCGGCCGGCTGGTTACGGGTCAGCGTGTACCCCACCTGCACCCCGTCGTGGTCCTGGCCGAGCTCGTCACGGTAGATCACGTCCTCCCAGCGACGGGAGGAATACAGTAGCCGCGTCGGCACGCCGCTGCCGGTGCGCAGGCGGTGCCGGAGGATGGACCGTAGCGGGACGATGCCCGATCCGCCGGCCAGCAGCATCAGCGGGCCGCCGTCGCCGGGCTCCCACACGAAATATCCGCCGACCGGGCCGCGCAGCTCCAGCAGATCCCCTGGGCGGAGTTCCCCGGTCAGATACGGCGAGACCTCGCCATCCTCGAGCCGCTCCACGGTGATGGTCACCGGCTCACTGGGCGCCGAGGCGATCGAGTACTCACGCTCGGCGGTGTAGCCGTCCTCGGCTGTCAGCCGCACGTCCAGGTGCTGCCCGGCGCGGTGGCCGGGCCAGTGCGGCGGGTCCAGCTCGATGGTGACCACCGACGTCGTCTCCCGGGTGATCGAGGCGACCGGGGCGGCCTGCCAGATCAGTCGCCCGCGTACCGCTGTTCTCGCCATGGGTCTCCGTAAATGTGATAGCCGTAGCTCTCCCAGAACCCCGGCTCATCGGTGTCGCGCAGGTCCAGGCCGCGGACCCACTTGGCGCTCTTCCAGAAGTACAAGTGCGGTACGAGCAGCCGGGCCGGTCCGCCGTGCTCGGCCTCCAGTGGGCCGTCGTCGTAGCCGAAGGCCACCCACGCCCGGCCGCCGGTGATGTCCTCAATTGGCAGGTTCGTGGTGTAGCCGCCGTCGCAGAATGCCATCACATACGGCGCGTCATATTCCGCCTTCCCCAGCAGAGTGCCCACCGATACCCCGCGCCACTGGGTGCCGAGCTTGGACCAGCGGGTCACGCAGTGGATGTCCGCAGTGATGGTCTCGGCCGGTAGCGCCTGGAATTCCTGCCAGGTCCAGGACTTCCTAGTCTGGCTACCCTGGGTGATGGAGAAGGTCCATTCCTCCAGCGGGGTGTGCGGTGTGGGACCGGCCGATAGCACCGGGAACCCTTCGGTCAGATGCTGGCCCGGCGGTAGGCGGCTATCCTGCCCGGCCGGATCACGATACAGGCGGCGGAAGCCACGCGAGACAGGGCTCATGGCCGGTCCTTTCCATCAGCGGCCGTCCGGCGAGACACGGGTCTACCTTCGCCCTTCCTCCGCAAGCCCACATCGTCAAGACTGCTAGCGGCACTGTCCACCTCCAAACCAGCCGGCTCTTCTGAAGTGACGCAGCTGCGAATGGCTGCATTGGCTGCCGCCTTGTCATTCTTGGTACGGCGTGGTTCCACCGGTGCTGGCGTGGATGGTGGTTGCGCGGGTCTCGGTAACGACATCAGGTGACGTGGCGTGCGGAAGGTTCGGCGCGGGGGTCGGCGGCCGTTCCGCGTGCGGGTGGCCCCGGCTGGTTAGATGGCGTCGAAGGTCTGCGTGAGCGGGTAGGTGGCGACGAGCTTGCCGTTCTTCAGCACGTAGACCGGCGGCCGCGTCTTGCCGGTGAAGATGACCGTTAGCTCCGTGTAACGCCGGTCAGCCGGGTGGCCCTTCACCGTGGCGCTCCCCCACAGTACTTCTAGTGACGGGTAGTAGTGGAAGTGACCGTCGGCGCAGTCCGGCGTGCAATCGTTCTCCCAGAAGGTGCCGTAGCCGCTGGCCAGCCTCGGCGTCCAGCTCGTCCAGCGCAGGTCCTGCACGCCGATCCCGGCATCTGCACAAGCAATTATGAAGGTCGACGGCGCCACCACGGGCTTGAAGGCGCAGTCAAGCACGACGTAGTTGGGAGTCGCGGCCGACGCGGCCTGCGTGCTCGCTGTGGCGTGCGTGGTGGCGGGGGTGCCGGAACTGGCAAGAGCCGCGTACCCGCCTCCTGCCACGATGATGCCGGCACATGCGAAGATCGCTACTGCGACACGCGTTCTCGTCTTCATTTGCGTGCCTCCCGTTGAGTCCGGGCCGCTGTGGCGTCCCGGTCGGACGTTCGCGGTGACCGCTCCTGATCGCCAGGACGCTGGATCATGCGGGGTGGTTATGAGCTTAAGGCCTGCAATTCCAGATCAAACTCCCCTATTCGGAGGCGTGGTCAAGCGCATGGCCATTCGCCCGGCACCGAACGCCCGGCCAGCCCGCACCCTGCCCGCCAGCCGACGCGCGGCGCATCGTGGGCTAGGCGCTGCGGATCCGCGATGTCAGTGAAGCAGCTGGCTGCGGCTGCTGCGGAGCGAGGTGATCAGGCGGCCAGGACGAGGGTTTCACGGTAGCGCGCGTGGTGGATGCGTTCGTGTTCACGGCGCAGGTGGCAGGGCCAGATCTCCTGGAACCCGTGCGCCGGGATCGAGCTGGAGCCAGAAAATCCGGCCGAGGCGCAGCGGTCGACTCCGGCCGAGGCGGCCCGGTTCCTCGGCTACGTGGCGGATGACCCGATGGGCCTGATGTTCCAGGTCATGGTTCTGCGCGGCTGCCGCCGTGCCGAACTGTGCGGGATCCGGTGGCCCTTAGCTGATCGCGCCGTTTGAACGTCCTGCCGCGAAGCAGGGCGCGCAGGGCGCCCACTGGCGAGGCTGAGCCGGTCCTCGAGGCCGGCGTGACTGATGAGGACCGCGCCTTCATGGCGAAGAACGCTAAAGGCCCTGGCCGTCAGTTCGCGCAGGCCGAGGCGGGTGAGGATGAGACGCGGGCGAGCCTCCCGCCAGCTGATCCGGCCCAGGCAGCGATAGCCGGGGCGGTGCTGGCCGTCGCTGACGAGCTGGCCCAGTTGCGCCAGCTGCTCGCGGAAAGGCTGCGCTTACGGCGCCGGGCTGATGTAAGCGGCCTGGAGCATCATGACTGACCCGAACGAGACGTGGACCTGGTGGTCGGGGATCACCCAGGCGTACCGGGAGCACGCCGCCGCGGAGGCTGCCAAGGCCCCGGGCGATCAGGGCGATGAGGCCGAGGATCTCGAGGAGGATCCCGGCTGCGAGTAGCACGCCGTTGATGAAAGACCCGCCGCGCTTGGCCTGGGCGGGTGCCCTGTGCTGCGGGGCGCCTGTCGCGGTGTCCTGTTCGCCGTCACTTACGCCCCTGACCCCCCGTGGACGGCTGCTTAACACGCTGGGTAGGTTCGGGAGATGGTCTGGGACGTCGACGGCGTGCGTATTACGCGGGTGGTCGAGCACGTCATGCCCTTCGCCGTCGACTTCTTCGCGGAGGCGACCCGGGCCGACGTCGCCGCGGCGGCGCGGCTGCTGCCGGATTTCGTCGATGCTGGCGGCCGGTACCTGATGAGCTTTCACAGCTTTGTCGTCGAGGCCGGCGCGCGGCGGATCGTCGTGGACACGTGTACGGGCAACTCGAAGGAACGTCCGCTGATCCCGCAGTTCGATCATCAGCACCGGCCGTTCCTGGCGAACCTGACCGCGGCCGGATTCGCCCCTGAGACGATCGACACCGTCGTCTGCACGCACCTGCATGTCGATCACGTGGGCTGGAACACGCGGCTGGCCGGCGGGGCATGGGTTCCCACGTTCCCGCGCGCGCGGTACCTGTTCGGTGCCGCCGATGTGGAGCACTGGGCGCGATCGGAAGACCCGCTGCACGCGCCTGCGTTCGCGGACTCCGTCCAGCCTGTGATCGATGCCGGGCTCGCCGACGCCGTGGTAGCGGACACCGCCCTCGCGCCCGGCGTCCAGCTCAGGAGAACGCCGGGGCACACGCCGGGGCACATCAGCATATGGATCAGCGACCGCTGCGTGATCACCGGTGATGTCCTGCACCACCCGGTGCAGTGCCGTCATCCGGAGTGGACGGCGCGCGGAGACGCCGATCCCGACACGGCCCGGGCGACGCGACGCGGACTGCTGGCCGCCGCGGCGGCGGCGGATGCGCTCGTGCTCGGCACCCATTTCGCCGGAACCGGTGCCGGGCGCGTGCTGCCAGCCGACGACGGCTACCGGTTCGTCCCTGAACCCCGCTGACCTGTGCCGCCTGGCCGGGCCGGCCCGGAGGCGATCCCGGGCCGGGCCGGGCAGGGACGGCGCCGGCGCGACGCCGTCCCTGCCGCCGTTCTCGGGTGGCGGGTTGCCGGTGACACGACTTTCTGCTGGGGTGGTTGTCATGACCAGTGACCCCACCGCACAGACCACTCCGCCGGATCAGGACTGGGACTGGACCAGCGACGGCAAGTACTCCATCGACGAGCTGGCCCGCACGCACAAGACCGATGTCGCCACGCTGCTGTGGAAGACGCTCACCACCCACAGCCAGCCCGCCTTCAACACCTACGTGAACGCGGGCCGGTGGGGCGACCTGGTCCCGGCCGGGATCATCATCCGGTTCCCCGCCGGGCACTAACCCGCTCACCCGGCCCGTGCCGCCCCGGGGACATGCTCGCCGGGCCCGGCGCGAGCCTGCCGTGCAGTTGTGACGCGCGCACGCTCGCAGGCTGACCGGCGCAGCACCGCGCTTGGCGGAAGCCGCTGAGCAAAGCCGAGGAGACCGCAGCGGTGGCCGCTGCGCGAGCTCGCCGACGGCCGGGCTGACTATCTTGGTGAGCCGCCTCAGTGGTACCCGATCCCTCCGGCGCCGCTGTTCCCGGACACCGCCTGAGCGCGGCCGCCGTCTTTGACTTATCCGTATCAACCAAGATCATCTGATGCTCACCTGTGAGGCATCCCCGGCCGTTTCCCCCCAGGCCGGGGATGTTCCGGCGATCGGGCGTCCCCCGCATCCTCGCCGCCGGGCAGCTTGCCGAGCTCATCACTCGCAGTAACCCAAGGAGGATCAGTGACCGCCGCCATCATCATCGCCATCGTCGTCTACCTGTCGTTTCACACCGGCCATGCGTACGCCAGCTACCGGCATGGGCTCGCCAACGGCCACCGCGGCGTCAGCCTGTTCTGGAGCTCAGCCAGAGGGCCGTGGATCTCGGTGCCAGGCCCGTTCGACACGAGGATCGGGCACCGGCTCTGACCGCACAGGCAAAGCGGCCCGCCAGGCGACCGGAGTGCCGAAGCCTGCGTAAGGAAGGCTGGATGACCTGATAAGGGCCGCCGCGATCTGCAGGGTCGTACATCATGTCGGCCATGGCAACCTGGGAGCACTCGGTCATCATCCCCAGTGGTCCTTGCATCTGTTCGCGGCAGCGAGCGGCTCGGTGGGGTCATCACGAGGTCGCGGTGCGGGGCCTGGCCAGCTGGATGGTTTCCAGGCGGTCCGCTAGCGGCTGGCAGCCTAGCCGCTGGGCGATGCCGCGGGCTTCGCCGATCGCGGCTGTCGCGGCTTCGGTGTCGCCGCGGGCGGCCAGGTGGGCGGCCTGGTCGAGCAGGCCGTGGGCGAGGTGGTACGGGGTGCTTAGCTCGCGCAGGCTGCTGATCGCCGCGGCGAAGGCCGCTGCGGCCTGCGGGTCATAGTCGCTGGCGGCAAGGCGGGCGCGGGATAGGTCGCGTTCGGCCCGTAGCATCGGAGCCAGGTACCCGGGCTGGTGGGCGTCGAGTAGGGCGAGCAGTTCGCCGGTGGCGGCGGTGTCGCCCAGCTCGAAGGCAGCGCGTGCGGCCAGCGACCATGCCCAGGAGGTGAAGTCGGAGCTGATCCCCTCGGTGTCAGTATGAGCTAGCACCGCTCGGGCGTGATGCAGCGCATCTGGCGGCTGGCGGCGGGCGGCGGCGGTGAAGGCCTCCACGATGCCGATCATTACCTTGTCCTGGGGTCTTCACTGGACCGCAAGTCCCGCAGTCCTGCCAGCAGCGTCTCGGCCGTCTCCGCATCGCCGCGCAGAGCCGCCAGCCAGCCCCGCTCACAGGCGAAATACTCGATGTCCGCCAGCCCGTCGGAATCCACCGCCTGGGTGAGCTCCGCTTCGGCGGTGTCCCAGTCACCGAGCTCCCTCAGCGACCCGGCCAGGTTCCCGATCGCAAAGGCGAGGAACTCCCGGGCGCCGATCCGGCGGAGATGCCTGACGGCGGTCCGCGCGGCCTCGGCCGCGGCGGCAGGGTCGGTCGTCGCCAGGACATAGGACAGGTTGCCCAGCGCGCGTGCCAAGGTGAAGGTGTCGCCGGCCTGCGCGGCGAGCCGTTCGCTCTCGCGCAAGTAGGCGATCGCCTGCACGCGCCGCCCCGTGCGGTTGAGGTAGAGTCCGCGGGTCACCAGGAGCCCGCTGAGGAGGCTGGCGCCGACGTCGAGGGCCTGGCCGAGCGTGAGCGCCTCGTCGCTGACCCGGTCGGCCTCAGGCGAGCCGGCGAACACCTCCAGCACCGCCAGCTCGCCCAGCGCGCGCACCGTGTCGGGGTCCGGGTCCGCCCGCAGCACCTTCACTGCGGCGGTTAGTTGCTCGCGCGCCTCGCCGTGAGTCTTTGACCTGCGATGTCGTAACAACGGGTAGGGCGTCCGGCGTGTCCGCGGGTGGCGGGCAGGACCCCGGCGGAGCGATGGGAGTTCTCACGCTCACCGTCCTCTGCCATGAAAGACGCCCGCCCGCCGATGACATCTTCCTGGATCCCGGGACGTGGCGATCGAGAAGATCCTGGCGGCGCTGGCCGCGA
>JASHVM010000260.1:0-2919 GCA_030044595.1 Streptosporangiaceae bacterium | reverse complement strand
CTCGGGTCTGCTGGCCGGCGACCAGGCCGCCGGCCGGGCCGAAGCCAGACCGGGCCGCCGTGTCCGCGCGCAGCGGCAACGCGACGAACGTGTCACCGACCGTCGCGAGCGCGACCCGGGATCCCTCGCCGCCCAGCGGGGCGACCGGCTGCGCCAGCACCGGGTCGGCGGGATGGCCGGGGCCGAACAGCTCCTCGACCGTCATGCCGAGCGCGCCCGCCAGAGCCAGGGCGACGCGCAGCGAAGGATCCGAATGGCCGGACTCAACGGCGGACACCGCCTGCCTGGTCACGG
The DNA here is from genome assembly GCA_030044595.1 of Streptosporangiaceae bacterium. Lineage (GTDB taxonomy): Bacteria > Actinomycetota > Actinomycetes > Streptosporangiales > Streptosporangiaceae > Palsa-504. The sequence goes on along the minus strand of JASHVM010000260.1, from coordinate 2,625 downwards.
CGGCCATCCCGGCGAGCTGCTGCTGGGACAGGCCGCGGGCCTGCCGCGCCAGCCGCAGCCGGGTCCCGGGCGTCCAGGCGACTTCTGTCATGCCACGACCTCCGCTGCACTCGTCCCGGCTCCGGCACCGCGCACCAACGGCCCGGCGTCACGCAAGCCACCGCTTCGGCGATGGTAAGCGATGCTCACGGGCTACTTGCCGGTAGCCGTTGGTCAGGACCGGCCGAACGTGCGAGCCTGAAGAGGACACTCTCTCGGTGCGGAGAGGAGATCCCGACATGCAGGCGACGATCGGCGACCGTATTTGCATTCACGGCAATATAGTCGGGCACCCGAACAAGAACGGTGAAATCGTTGAGGTGCGCGGCGACCAGGGAGAACCGCCCTACCTGGTGAAATTCGACGATGGGGGGACCCGGCTGGTGTTCCCAGGGCCAGACGCGGTGATCGAGCACCCGACGTCAAGCTAACGGCGTTCCCGGACCGCCGATCGCGCTGGGCCCTATGATCCGGGTCATGCACACGCAGATCATCGAGGTCCACACCGGCAGGCGCGAGACGGTTGTGGATATCACCGGCGAATGCGCGCGGTTCGCCGGCACGGCGGCGGCCGGCGGCGACGGGCTGCTGCACGTCTTCGTGCCGCACGCGACCGCGGGGGTAGCGCTGCTCGAACTCGGCGCGCGCAGCGACGATGACCTTCTGGCGGTCCTGGCGGAACTGCTGCCGGCTGACGACCGCTGGCGGCACGCGCACGGTTCGCGCGGGCACGGCCGGTCGCACGTCCTGCCGGCCTTCGTGCCGCCTTACGCGACCATCCCGGTGGTCGGCGGCCGCCTGGCCCTCGGCACCTGGCAATCCGTCGCCTTGGTCGACCTCAACGTGGACAACGCGGACCGGCAGGTCCGCCTGTCGTTCCTGAGCTGATGCGGGTCCTGGTCGAGGGCTCCGGCGGCGCCGCGGGCTGGCCGCAGCCCGGCTGCCGGTGCGCCTCCTGCCGGCGTCAGGCGATGGACGGGAATACGCGTAAGCAGTCGACTATAGTCGTTGATGGCCGGGTGAGGCTGGGGGTCGGGGAGGCGGAAAGCGGGACCGCGGGGGGCGCGAACGCGGAAAGCGGGACCGCGGGGGGCGAACCCGGTAAGGCGCTCGGCGTCGCGGGATACGTGGTACAGCGGCTGGGCGACGCGCGGGATCCGGGCGGAACCGGGGGTTGGGAGGTGACCTCGCCGGACGGGGAGCGGCTGCTCTACCCGGCGCGGCCCCGGGCGGTGCCGGTGCCGCCGGACGGCGCGGGCCGGTACGACATCGCGTTCCTCGACCTGCTGGGCGACCCGGTTCAGCTCGGCCTGCTCCGGGCGCGGGGGCTGATCACCGACGGCACGATCGCCGCGGTCGCGTTCGCCGATCACCGCGTGTCCTCCGAGGCTGAACTGCGTCGGCGCTGCGGGTTCTGGCGGGTGGAGGCGCCCGGTGACGGGGACTGGGTCAGCACGGACCGTTCGGGAAAAAAAGATTGTGCCCGAACCGCGCGGCGGCCCTGGCGAGTGCTGGTGCTCGGCGGGGCGCGGTCGGGCAAATCCGAGCGGGCGGAACTGCGGCTGGCGGGCGAGCCCGAGGTGACCTACGTGGCGACCGCCCCGAAGAGCCTGGCCGGCCAGGACGGCGGCGGGAACCCGGCGGACCCGGACTGGGCGGCGCGCGTGTCCGCGCACCGGGCGCGGCGGCCCGCCTGGTGGCGGACGGCGGAGACCACCGACCTGGCCGGAGTGCTCGCCTCGGCGCGGGGCGCGCTGCTGCTCGACGGGATCGGCACCTGGCTGGCGGCGGTGCTGGACGAGGACGGCGGCTGGAGCGGGTCCGCGGAATCGGCGGCGCGACTCGCGGCCAGGACCGCCGAGCTCGTCGCGGCGTGGCGGCAGACCGAGGCTCACGTCGTGGCGGTCAGCGACGAAACCGGCCTGGGCGTCGTGCCCGCCACGCTCGCCGGCAGGCTGTTCCGGGACGAGCTGGGGCGGCTGAACCAGGCGCTGGCCGCGGAGTCGGAGGAGACAGAACTGGTCGTCGTGGGGCGGATTTTGCCGCTGACGTTAGCGGAACGGATGCAGCGGTATAACAGTCCCGTGACAATCCGGTCATCGCGGCGTGTTCTGCGCCGCTGCGGCGGCGTTGCCTGCTTCGCGCGCTGGTCAGCGGAGGCTGGTGGCGGCTACCGTAGAAAGTCCTTCGCCCGGCCGGCCCCCCAGGCGGACAAAGCAGCGAGGTGATGACCAGTATGGCGCGCGTGGTAGTCATTGGCGACCTCATGACGGACGCGGTCGCCCACGCCATGCTCCCGCTCGCCCGGGGCAGCGACACGCCGGCCAGCGTGACCATGCACGGCGGGGGTTCGGGAGCCAACATCGCCGCGTGGCTGGCGGCGGACGGCGGCGACGTGGCCTTCATCGGCCGGCGGGGCGCGGACATCGCCGGGCGGAACCGGGACATGGAGCTGATGGGGTACGGGGTCGACGCCAGGCTGGTGATGGACCCGGAACGGCCCACCGGCACCTGCGTGGTCATGGTCACGCACAAGGGCGAGCGGACGATGCTCTCCGATCCGGGCGCGAACGCGGCGCTGTCCCC
>JASHVM010000259.1:0-9470 GCA_030044595.1 Streptosporangiaceae bacterium | reverse complement strand
CCCGGCGGGGCAGCCGGTGGCGCGGTTCCGGGTGGCCTCGACGCCCCGGTTCCGGGACAACGCCACCGGGGAGTGGAAGGACGGCGACAGCCTGTTCCTGACCTGCAACGTGTGGCGGCAGGCGGCGGAGAACGTCGCGGAGAGCCTGCAGCGCGGCATGCGGGTGATCGTCTCGGGGCGGCTGCGGCAGCGGTCGTATGAGACCAGGGAAGGCGAGAAGCGCACCGTCTACGAGATCGAGGTGGACGACGTGGGGCCCTCGCTGCGGAACGCGTCGGCCAAGGTGAACCGGGTCGCCCGGTCCGGCGGGAATGGCGGCTACGGCAGCCAGGGCGGTGCCGGGCCGTCCGGCGGCGGCAGGCCGTCCGGCCAAGGCAGCTCGGGCGGCCACGGCGGCGCGGAGTCCGACCCGTGGGCCAGCGACAGTCCGGGCGGCTACTCCGACGAGCCGCCATTCTAACCAGACGGATAATAAGGAACCGACCATCCCCGCTGAGAGCGGGGCTCTGCTAAGGAGCACCACGATGGCCAAGCCAGCAATACGCAAGCCGAAGAAAAAGGTATGCGTGTTCTGCCAGGAGCGAGTCGCGTACGTCGATTACAAGGACACCGCCTTGCTCCGCAAGTACATCTCGGACCGCGGAAAGATCCGGGCCAGGCGAGTGACGGGTAACTGCACGCGCCATCAGCGGGATGTCGCGACCGCGATAAAGAACGCTCGCGAGATGGCGCTGCTGCCGTACACGAGCACGGCACGCTGAGGGAGTCAGGCAGATGAGTCGTACCCCGATGAAGCTCATCCTCACCCAAGAGGTGAGCGGCCTGGGCGCACCCGGCGACGTGGTGGACGTGGCCAGCGGCTACGGCCGCAACTACCTGATTCCGCGCGGCCTCGCGATGCACTGGAGCCGCGGCGCGGAGAAGCAGATCGAGCTGATCAAGCGGGCCAGGTCGGCCCGGGAGATCCGCGGCCTGGAGGACGCGAAGGCCGTGGCGGCGCGGCTCGAGGGGCTGCACGTGCAGATGCGCCGGCGCGCGGGCGGCAGCGGCAGGCTGTTCGGCTCGGTCGGGCCCGCCGACATCGCCGCCGCAGTGCGCGAGGCGGGCGGCCCCGAACTCGACCGGCGGCGTATCGAGGTCCGCGACCCGATCAAGACCCTCGGTTCGCACCAGGTCCGCGTCAGGCTGCACCCCGAGCTCAGCGCTCCGGTCGACATCGAGATCGTCGCCAGCTAGTCGGCGGAACGCTCATCCCCGCCCGGCGGGCGGACCCGGTGCCGCTGGTCGCGGTAGCCCGATACGAGCCTGGCGAGCTCAGGGTCGATGTCGCTGACCATCGACCAGATGGCGGCCACCCGTGCCTCCAGGTCGGCCGTATCCGTGACCCTGCGGTCGGCCTCGAGCCGGTCGATGGCCTCGGCCACACGCCTGAGCGCGGCATCCTCAGTCGAACACACGATCGGATGATAGCAGCCCTGCCGGCCTCGTGCACGTGCTTCTGCACGGCCGCCGAACATAGCCTCGCGATCACGCCGCTGTGGATAGCGGCTGTGGATTTTTCCGGCCGAAAAATGCCCGTGAGGTTTTTCTTCCGCACAACCGGTGGATCGCATTCACCCAGCTAGCCGTCCTATGGCCTTATTCCCGCCGCGCCATTTCCACAGTTATTTCCCCAGGCTGCGCACAACGTGGTCGGCGTGTCTGCACATCTTGTCCCCACGGTCCTCCACCGGGCGGCTTGGTGCTGCGCGCGTCGAGCCGGAAAATGTCAGAGCCATCGGTTACAACAGTGTCAGGCGAAAGCAGGACCGCGTTCGTACCGCGTTCACTCACGGGGAGGCTGGGGCAGGTGAGCGTCACCGAGATCGCTCCCAGGAGCGACGACTTCGAGCGGACCCCACCGCACGACGTCGCCGCGGAGCAGTGCGTCCTGGGCGGGATGCTGCTCTCCAAGGACGCCATCTCAGACGTGATAGAGATGATCCGGTCGGTCGACCACTACCGGCCGGCGCACCAGCTGATCCATGAGGCAATACTCGACCTGTACAGCCGGGGCGAGCCGGCCGATGCCATCACGGTCGCCAACGAGCTCACCAGGCGCGGCGAGATCGCCCGGGTCGGAGGCGGACCGTACCTGCATACGCTCATCGCCTCGGTGCCGACCGCCGCCAACGCCGGCTACTACGCGCGCATCGTCAGGGAGCGCGCGATCCTGCGTCGCCTGGTCGAGGCGGGCACCAGGATCGTGCAGTTCGGCTACGCCGGTGACGCCGACGCCGACGAGCTGGTGGACCGGGCCCAGGCCGAGGTGTACGCCGTCACCGAGCGCCGCACGAGCGAGGACTACCATTCCCTGGCCGAGATCATGCCCGGCGCGCTGGACGAGATCGAGGCGATCGGCAGCCGCAGCGGGGTGCTCACCGGCGTCCCGACCGGGTTCGCCGACCTGGACGCCCTCACCAACGGCCTCCACCCGGGCCAGATGATAGTGATCGCCGCCCGGCCCGCGGTAGGCAAGGCGCTGGCGCTCGACACCCCACTGCCGACGCCGACGGGCTGGACCACTATGGGCCAGGTCCAGGTCGGCGAGTACCTGATCGGCGCGGACGGCCAGCCGACGCGCGTGGTCGCGGCGACCGAGGTCATGTGCGGTCGTCCCTGCTACGAGGTGGAGTTCGACGACGGTACGGTCATCACTGCCGATGCCGAACATGAATGGAGAACGTCCACGCGGGCGGCGCGCCGGCAGCGCGCGGAGATCCGGCCTGCGTGGTACTGGACCAGGGAGTCAAGACTGCGCCTGCGCGCCGCGGATCAAGCGGCCCAGGCGGAACCGGACCGTTGCATTACGGCCGCTGAGTTGCCGATCACGGTCGGATCTGAGTTCAAAAACGTAATGCACACGGCCGGGCGCGGGGTCGGATTGGCCGGCGAAAGAATTTCCTTGGCTGCCGCGGGACTAAGCAGGTCTTACGTTGGGAAGGACCCGGCGTACTCTTCGAGACAAGCTTTGCTCGCAGCAATGAGCGAGCTGGCGGATCGGCCTAAGAACGCAGCTGCCACTGCCAAGCACAAAGACAAAGTGACGACCGCACAGATCGCGGGTACATTGCGCGACCCAGCGGACGGACGCCTCAACCATGCAGTCGCCGTCGCTAAACCGATTGTGCTGGCGACTAAAGACCTCCCGCTCCCGCCCTACACTCTCGGCATCTGGCTCGGCGACGGGGCCACCCAGTCTGACCGTGGACGGCCTTCGAGCGGGCTCAGGCGATGCCGAGCCTGCCATGATCACCACGGAACCGTACAGGCGATCCTCCGCAGCCTGGGGGTACTCGGCAATAAGCACGTCCCGGCACAATACCTGCGGGCCTCAGAAGAACAGCGTCGCGCTCTCCTGGCTGGATTGTTGGATAGCGACGGCGCGGTGACCTCGGCAGGCTCAGTTCAATTCGCGGCCACCTCTTTCAGGCTGGCTACCGACGTGCGCGAACTGGTTGTATCGCTCGGATACCGGTGTGGCTGGTCAGAGAAGCGTGTCAGTGGCGCAACCGCTGCCTCCCCCATCGCGTACACGGTTACCTTTACCACGACCGATGATGTCTTCCGGCTGGAACGGAAGCGAGCCACTCACCAGGACCGCCGGCCGCGGGAAACGACGCCGCGGACACGCCAGCGATTTATCACGGCCGCGCGTCCAGTAGACAGCGTCCCTGTTCGCTGCGTGCAGGTAGACAGTTCTGATCAGATGTACCTGGCCGGTCGTTCCATGATTCCAACGCACAATTCCACCTTGGCGCTGGATTTCGCTCGCGCCGCTTCCATCAAGCACGACATACCTACGGTGCTGTTCAGCCTGGAGATGGGGCGGACCGAGATCACGATGCGGCTGCTGTCGGCCGAGGCGCGAGTGCCCCTGCAGACGATGCGGACCGGGCAGATGAACGACGACGACTGGACCCGGCTGGCCCGGCGGATGAGCGAGGTGGCCAACGCGCCCCTGTTCATCGACGACTCACCGAACATGTCGCTGATGGAGATCAGAGCCAAGTGCCGTCGGCTCAAGCAGCGGCATGACCTGAAATTCGTCATCATCGACTATCTGCAGCTGATGTCCTCGCCTAAGCGCGTGGAGAACCGCCAGCAGGAAGTCTCCGAACTCTCACGGTCGCTCAAATTGCTGGCAAAGGAACTCGGTGTTCCGGTTGTCGCGTTGTCCCAGCTCAACCGCGGCCCCGAACAGCGCACGGACAAGAGACCCCTCTTGTCTGATTTGCGTGAATCGGGCAGCATTGAGCAGGATTCAGATGTTGTGATCCTTCTGCACCGCGAGGATGCCTATGAGAAGGAATCGCCGCGGGCAGGGGAGGCGGATTTCATCGTGGCCAAACATAGGAACGGCCCGACCGCGACCGTGACCGTGGCGTTCCAGAGTCATTATAGCCGCTTCGTCGACATGGCAAACGGGTTATCCCCGCGGCGGCGGGCGTGCGGCTTCTTGTTTGCGTCGGCCAACTCAGGTGATGCATCAAGCTCCGCGCGCATGTCATCTCTGAAGAATCCATCAGGATCCAGGTGTAAATCAGTCGATTGACAGATATCTGGCGGGTAGGGACACGTGAATGGCTCGGGCTCCTGCGGCCGAATTAACGAGTCGGCTCATTAGATGGTTATTGGTCTGGGCGCAGGGCCGGTAGCCGCGCGCCGGGGGATGCTGTCAGGCGGCGGCGCGTTCGCCGGCGGCCCGGCGGCGCAGGCTCGAGTTCAGCAGCGCCGGGGGCAGGTACGCCTGGTCGAGCGTGCCGACGTCGGTGCCGGGCGGGACGATCTCGTCGATCCGGTCGAGGATCTCGTCGGTTAGCGTGACGCTGGCGCCGGCGAGCAGGTCGTCGAGCTGCTCCATCGTGTGCGGCCCGATGATCGCGCTGGTCACCCCGGGATGGGCGATGGCGAATGCTATCGCCAGGTGCGTCATCGGCAGGCCCGCCTTCTCGGCGAGCGGGATAAGCCGCTCGACGGCGTCAAGGCGGCGCTCGTCGCTGAAAGCCTTGAAAAGGGCCGCGCGGCGCAGGTCGGTCTGCTGGCCTTTGCGGATGCGGCCGGTGAGCATGCCCTGTGCGAGGGGTCCCCACACGAGGATGCCCATCCCGTAGCGTTGCGCGATGGGCAGCACCTCGCGTTCGACGCCGCGGCTGAGGATCGAGTAAGGCGGCTGCTCGGTGCGGAACCGTTGCAGGCCGCGCCGCTCGGCAGTCCACTGGGCCTCGACGATGTCCGACGCGGGGGTCTGCGACGCCCCGATCGCGCGGACTTTGCCGCTGTGGATCAGGTCCGAGAGCGCCGAGAGCGTTTCCTCGATGTCGGTGCCGGGGTCCGGCCGGTGGACCTGGTAGAGGTCGATGTAATCGGTCTGCAGGCGGCGCAGCGAGTTCTCTGCCGCGGTCATGATCCAGCGCCGCGAGGTTCCCTGGTGGTTGGGATCGTCATCTGTCGGCCGGCTGAACTTGGTCGCGAGGACGACGCGGTCGCGGCGCCCCTTCAGCGCCTTGCCCACGACCACTTCGGACTCGCCGTACGCGTCCGCGGTATCGATGAAGTTGATCCCCGCGTCCAGCGCCTTGTGGATGATGCGCACCGAGTCGTCGTGGTCGGGGTTGCCGATGGACGTGCCGAGCGCCAGTGCGCCGAGCGCGTAGGGGCTGACCTTGATGCCGGTCCGCCCGAGGGTGCGGTACTGCATACGGGCTCCTGGGGTTGCGGGCGAGACGTACGGGCGTCCTGTTTGCCTTACCCTGAATTTAACCGGAACGCCTTTCCGGAACTATACGGAAAGCTTCTGCGGAAGGCAAGTTGAAGGAGCGCCGTGACGGAGAACACGACGCCAGCCGGAGCCGACCCGGCCGGCTCCGCGGCCCCGGACGCACCCGGACCAGCGCCGCGCCGGATGCGCGCCGACGCGCGGCGAAACGTCGGCTCCCTGCTCGAGGCGGCGAAGGCCGTCTTCGCCACCTCGGGCGTGGACGCGCCGGCGAAGGAGATTGCCGACTTGGCCGGCGTCGGAGTCGGAACTTTGTACCGGCACTTTCCGCAGCGCTCGGACCTGGTCAAGGCCGTGCTTCAGCGCGAGATCGACGCCTGCGCCGAGGCGGCGTCGGCGCTGGCCGCTGCGCACGAACCGGGCGCGGCACTCGCGAACTGGCTCCGCCGGTATACGGAGTTCCTCGCGACCAAACGCGGCCTCGCCGCGGCCCTTCACTCCGGCGATCCGGCCTTTGACGCCCTGCCTGACTACTTTTACCAGCGCCTCGGGTCCGCCCTCGGGTCGCTGCTCGAAGCCGCGACTGCGACCGGTGAGATCCGCGCCGACATCAGCCCGAGGCACCTCCTGCACGCCGTCGCCACCTTGTCGGTGCCCTGGGCGGATGAGGGAGTCGCCTACAGCCAGCGCATGGTGGCGCTCATCGTGGACGGACTCCGCTACGGCGTCGGCACGAGCCAGTCCCGCTCGTGAGGTGGCACGCGCGCCGGTTCATTCCTGTCCAGGGATGACGCGCCGTGCGCGCGCGGGCTGAGGAATTGGAAAGACCGGTGAGAACCTGGGCTACGCCGGACCATCGCTGTGCAGGCGACCGACTGGCCGACCGCAGGCCGGCGCCGGGACTCGCGGCAGCTCGGCCTGCAGGGCGGCGAGCACGACACGCGCGTAAAGCTTGGCCCCGGAGGGCTGCGGGTGGATCCCGTCCGGCCAGAGTAGGTAGGTACGGTGCGCGATGGCCTGGCGCCAGTTGGCGAGGACCACGTGCGATCCGTGCCGGGCAGCGGCGGCGAGTACGGCGTTGACCTGAGGCTCCCACGACATCGGCCCGAAGGTGTTGATGAGGATCAGGTCGCGGTTCCGGCCGATGATGCGACGCAACTGGCGAATCTGCGCGGCCGTGACGGTGCCGTTGGTGCCGAGGCCGACGACCACGTAACGGCGGAGCTCGCCGCTCGCGGCCAGGCTCTGTATCACAGCCAGCCCGGTCGCCATCTGCCTGCCAACCTGCGCGTCAATGTAGATGCCGGGCAGGACCGACTCCAGCGCCGCCGTTGAGGCGACCATGACCGAGTCGCCGACCGCCGTGACTTGCCAGCCGGACACCTTCCCCGCTCGCGTCTGGGGGCATGCCGGCGTCGGTGCGGGCGACGCCTGGGGATCGGCCGCGACCGGCTCGGGTTTCGGCGGGTGGGCCGCGCGTGATGCCGTACCGATCCGCTGACCCTCGGCGACCTGCCGCAGCAGTCCGGTCGGGGCGACGGGTTGTGACGGCCGTACCATGCCGTAGCCGGCCACCGCGACGGCGACCAGCGCGGCCGTGGCCACTGCCGTCGGCACGACATGCCTGTGCGCGCCAATCGGCCGAAGGCTCTCGTCAATGAGCAGCCGCCACCACCGGCGGCAGGTGGCGCGGAACCCGTTCTTCAAGATCGGCGTCTCGATGAACCGCCACGACACGCAGGCCAGTGTGATCGCCGCGCAAGTCTCCAGGAGCCATAGCCACGGGGATGTCCGCCCGGAGCCCACCAGGGCGCCGGCGAGCGCAATCACCGGCCAGTGCCACAGGTAAACCCCGTAGGAGCGGATCCCGAGCCAGCGAAGCGGAGGCAGGCCGGTCATAGCCGCGATGACGCCGTTGCTCGAGGCCGCGGCGACCAGGCCTGCCGCGCCCACCGCGGCGAGGATCAGGCCAACCGGGTAGACGGCGGAGTCGGTGCCCGTGAAATGGCCGGCGGCCCACGCCAGGACGGCGAGCCCGACGACGCCGGCGGCGTCCAGGCGCCTCATTTGCGCGGCCGAAATCGAGGCCAAGGTCGCCAGCGGGAAGGCCAGGGCCAGCGCGGCACCGATCAGCAGCGCGAACGCGTGCGTGTCCGTGCCGTAGTAGACGAGCGAGGGATTGCCCGGCGTGTACTCCAGCGCCATCGCTACCGCGGACAGCGCCGCGCCGATCAACGCTGCCGTAACCCTCGCACGCCGACCGTTCAGCCTGAGGATGACAAACCACAAGATGAGCGGCCAGATCAAGTAGAACTGCTCCTCGATGGCGAGCGACCAGAGGTGATCTAGAGGCGGCAAAGGCCCGAACGACGCGAAATAAGAAACGTGATGCAGAATCTGGTACCAGTTGCTCGTGTACGTGGCCGCAGCGAGCAGCGCCAGACGCAGCGAGGCTTCTTGGTTCGGCTCGATCACGGTCGCGGCGGCAGTGACGACGACCAGCATCACCGCCAGCGGCGGTAGCAGGCGTCTGGCTCTCCTGGCCCAGAAGTTCTTAAGGTCTAGTCGGCCCAGTCGGTCATACTGAACGACCAGCAGGTCGGTGATCAAGAACCCGCTGAGCACGAAGAAGACGTCGACGCCGAGGAAGCCGCCCGAAAACTCCGACGCACCCTCATGGAAGCCAATGACGGCGAGCACGGCCAGCGCCCGTACTCCATCCAGGCCGGGCACACGTGTGCGCGTATTCGTGGTCTTGTCCCGTCCCGCCGATAGCCGTCAGGCCCTTACCGGCAGTCATGCTACGATCCACGCACCGCACTGGCCAGGAGAAACGCCGCGCGACAGTGATAATGCGCCTCCGGCCCGCGTCAAGGACAGTGCCGGGAGGCTGCACGCCGGATAGGTGCCGTAGACGGATACGGCCGCAGGAAGGGCCACGATCCGCGCCTGGTTCCGCCTGGTTCCGCCTGTTTCCCGTGGGCCAGGCGGCGAAGCGCTGGGCCGCCTCGGGTCGCTCCGTTTCCGCGTACTAGCGGCTGAGGAGCACCTCGCCAAGTCAACGCAAGGCTGGGCCGATGCGGACACGCTGGCCCTTGGCTAGGCGGCCCTTGCTGGTCAAGCTCGAGCACGGTGAAGTCGCAAACTGCCGTACACTTACTAAACGCCCGCGCTCGTAGCTCAACGGATAGAGCATCTGACTACGGATCAGAAGGCTGGGGGTTCGAGTCCCTCCGAGCGCGCCACCGGAACCGCAGGCCGCCGCGCTGCCCGGATCGCGTATGGCCCGGCCTGGGCGGCGACGTGCTGAGTGAGCAGGGCGATGGCGGCCTTGGCCGCGCCGTAGGGGACGGGCACGCGGGCGTCGCGTAACGACGCGGAGCCGGATCGATGGCACACTGTCATGACCGATTCCCGCCAGCAACTGCGTCGTCAGGTCGGCATGCTGGAGGTATGACGCAGATGACCGCGGGCACCGGCGCTGGCACGTTGGAGCAGCCGGGCGATGTGGGCTGCGGCTGCTATAACTTCGCGGTCGGGCGCGGCTGACCGCGATGGGCGAGCGGTTCGAGGCAACGCTGCGGGCGTTGTTGCGGCAGACGGCCGATCATGCGGCGGATTTCTACGAGGCGCTGGGCGAGCGGCGGACCTCCGTGACTGCCGGGGTCCAGGAGTTGCGGGAAGTCTTGGGGCGGCCCCTGCCCGATGAGCC
>JASHVM010000258.1:0-4228 GCA_030044595.1 Streptosporangiaceae bacterium | reverse complement strand
CCCGGCGGGGCAGCCGGTGGCGCGGTTCCGGGTGGCCTCGACGCCCCGGTTCCGGGACAACGCCACCGGGGAGTGGAAGGACGGCGACAGCCTGTTCCTGACCTGCAACGTGTGGCGGCAGGCGGCGGAGAACGTCGCGGAGAGCCTGCAGCGCGGCATGCGGGTGATCGTCTCGGGGCGGCTGCGGCAGCGGTCGTTGAGACCAGGGAAGGCGAGAAGCGCACCGTCTACGAGATCGAGGTGGACGACGTGGGGCCCTCGCTGCGGAACGCGTCGGCCAAGGTGAACCGGGTCGCCCGGTCCGGCGGGAATGGCGGGGACCCGGGCGCCTCGGCAGGACCCGCCGACCGTAGCCAGCGCGACTCGGGCAGCCCCGGCCGCGCGGACTCGGATCCATGGGCGGCGGACGGCCCCGGCGCCGATTCTGGCGAGCCGCCTTTCTGACCTAAGGGAAGCATGGTCAAGGCGCTTTCCTATCCGCCGGGATTGGGCCTAGGCCGCCCCATGGTGCCTACGCCGCCATGATCTCCAACGGCCTTTGTGATCACACGCGGGCGATGCCCAGGCCCATGGCAAACATCCTACGTCCCTGCGTCTGTGACGTTCCGCGGAGGACCAGCAACCTTCGGCTGGGCAGTGGTCATGGCCAGATTCTTCGCCGCCATGGTCCTGGTTACCGGCAGAAGTGATACCGATCTGCCCGGAAAGTGCCCGGCTGACCTGGACGCGTCGTTGCGCCGCAGTTCAGCGCCTGAATGTGCGCTGACCGCCACGGTAACGATGAGCACCTGGGCCCGGTGACGCCGACAGCCGGGAAGCTTTTGCCCGGGCACATGGTTGCCGCAGACAGGGGACGCTCCAGACGTAGGAAGGCTGGAGCCAGGATCTGTGAGTGGGTGATTCCCATGGCCCTTTCCCGCCAGCAGATCGCCACGGTCCTTCGCCGGGCCGGGCTGGAAGACGCCGCAGCCGAAGCCCTTGCCGATCTCACTGATCCGGTGGACGTCCGGTCCGCCGAACGGTTCTGCGCCGCACATGGGCTGTCAGTCGGGTCGCTCATGGACCGGATGGGTAGCAGCTCGTAAGCGGGAGTGCGCGCCGCGGCTCGCTAGGGAGCAATGCTTGAAACCGGCGGATCGGCCTGAGAGGGGTGTACCTTCCCGGTGTCCGAGTCGAGGTCTTAGGCGATGACCGGCGTCGGCGCGCCGGCCGGGAAGGTACAACTCGATGCTCGCGGTAGTCGGTGGCGACAGCTCAGGTCACAAGGGCGCCGGGGAGCTGCTGGCGTTCTTCGACTACCCCGCCGGGCACGATAGACACCGATGAGCGCGGTCCAGATCGCAGGCTGTTCCGGCGCCGGGAAGACCACCATCGTCGCCGTGCTTGCCCGCCGCGGCCTGGCGGCCATCGATGCCGACGACGACCCGCTGCTGGCGCGGTTCGTTGACGCCGCCGGCAACGTTGTGGAAGAGGCAGAAGAGCCGGACGAGCCGGACTTTGCGTGGCTTTCCCGGCACAGCTGGGCATGGAATCCGGCCCGCCTGGACGAACTGATCCGGGCCGCGGCACCGGAGACTCTGTACGTCTGCGGCGGCGCGGACAATGAGCTAGAGGTGGCAGACCGCTTCACTCAGGTGTTCCTGCTGGAAATCGACGAGCCCACGATGCTGGCACGATTGGATGCGCGCCGGGAATACCACGACTGGGGCCGTATCGGAGACACTCGCGAGTACCTACGTGGCAAACTGCCGGAATTGCAGGACCGCTTGCGCGCATTCGGGGCGATTCCCATCGATGCCAGGCAATCCGTCGACCAGGTGGCGGACGCGATACTCTCCCACACGTTGGCTGGCTCCGCCGCGGGCCGAGCCAGCGACCGGAGCCACCAGCCCGGCAGTCTCACCAGACCCCTGTGATCAGCACGGTTCCCGCGCAGGCACGCCAGCGCCTGCAAAGTATCGCCGTCGTCCTTCGCGATACCGGCGATGCCCGCTGCTTGCCGTGCCGACGGATCCGGTACTTGGCTAAGACAGGTCCTACACGGGAGGCAGACCTGGTCTTCCATGTCGCGCATGACGGTTCTATATTCAGTCTGTCGTGGGGTCGACGGGCTGGGGTTGGACAAACGCTGGATCCGATCCCCGCATGGGTAAGGAGGGGCAGAAGTGGCGATCTTGGTAGTGTCTGATGTCGTGGGCGTGACCGCCGAGCAAGATGCGGCGATGGTGAAGGGGCTCGATCTGGACGGTTCGCCGCCAGTTGGCTTCAGGATCCGCATGGCCGGGCCGACGGCCCGCGGTTGGCGCATAGTCAGTCTTTGGGACAGCGAGGCTGATTTCGAGCGTTTCCGCAGCGAGAGGCTCGTGCCCGCGCTTACGAGCGCTGGTCGCGCATTGCCGCAGTTCGAGATCTGGCCGATCGAAACGGTCGACACGGTCTGGGAGCTCTGACTCCTCGGCCCCGTTGTTCGCCGGGTTCCTAGAGCTCTTTGGCGAACTCCCGGTAATGCCGGCTGACCCGTTCGCTCGTGCCGTAGTAGGCGTGCCGACTCATATCCGCGCTGAACCGGCTCGCCGGCGGCGTGCGGCCGAGTGCCTCGGCCATCGCGCGGACGTGGTGGGGTGCGCAGCCGCAACAAATGCCGAAGTAGTTGACTCCGAGCGCGGCCGCCGCCGTCGTGAACGCGCCCATCTCGTAGCGGTTGGCTAGAAACGGGTCTAGCGCGGTCGGGAATGGCCGCCCATGCGGGATCAGGTCGCAATCTTGGTCGGTGAGCGACTGGAACGTTGGCTCGGCCTCCGTCGTCCGGTACGGCACCGGCAAGGCGGCGACGTAGCCGTCGCACGCGGCGCGGATTTCACCGAGTAGCGGCAGCATGGTGGCGGGCCCGCGGATGCAGTTCAGCCCGACCACATCGGCCCCGGCGTCTTGCAGGCGACGGCATGCCTCGCCGATCGGGTCGCCGCCGCGGACGATGGGCTGGCGATGAATAGTGAGTGTGACCACCGCATCTAGGTCGTGCGCCTTGATTGCCTCCAGCGCGAGCAATGCCTCTCCGGGATAGTCGATGGTCTCGGCGATCACGAAGTCGACGCCAGCCTCGGCGGCCCACCCGACCTGCTCGGTGAACATGTCGCGGACGACCTTATGCGTCGTGGGCTCGTCCGGGTCGTAAACGTTGGTGTTGCAGATATTGCCGGCCACCAGGGAGTCGTGCTCGGCGCCGACCTCCTTGGCGATACGCAGCGCCTGCCGGTTCAGCGACTCGAGGTCGCCCTCGCGGCCGATCATCGCCAGCTTCTCGCGGTGGGCGTAATAGGTGAACGCCTCAACCACGTCCGATCCGGCATGCACGTACTCTCGGTGCAGCCCGGCTACCAGATCGGGCTCCTCGAGCACCACCTCTGGTACGAACGCCCCGGCCTGCAGGTAGCCGCGGCGCTCGAACTCGAACACATACCCCTCGGCGCAGATCACCGGTCCGACGGCGAGCCGATCGAGAAGCTTACCCATGACACCTCCAAGGTCCTATAGTCGGAACGACTGTACCGGGAAAATTTAGACGTAGGGATACCTCGATGAAATCTTCCGCGCACGTGGTCGTCATCGGCGGCGGTGTGGTTGGCGCCTCGGTCCTCTACCACCTCACCGAGCTGGGCTGGACGGATGTCGTACTCGTCGAGCGCAAGGAGCTCACCGCCGGCTCGACCTGGCACGCTGCGGGCGGCATGCACACGCTCAACGGTGACCCTAATGTCGCGAAGCTGCAACAGTACACCGTCGGGCTCTATCGTGAGATCGAGCAGCGCTCCGGCCAGAACTGCTCCATCCACATGCCTGGCGGACTGATGCTGGCCGGCGACCGGGAGCGGATGGACTGGCTGCGGATGGCCCAGGCCCGCGGCCGTTACCTCGGCATGGATATGGAGATCATCTCGGCGGCCGAGGCAAAGCGGATGTTCCCGCTTCTGGAGGAGCAGTACTTCATCGGTGCGCTCTTCGACCGGGCCGAAGGTCACGTCGACCCGACCGGCGTCACCCGGGCCTATGCCGGCTGCGCGCGGCAGGCCGGCGCTGAGATCTGCCAGCACACCTGGGTGAGCGGCCTTCGTCAGCGCCCCGACGGCACGTGGGACGTCATCACCGACTCCGGCGAGATCCACGCCGAGCACATCGTCAACGCCGGCGGGCTGTGGGCACGTGAGGTGGGCCGGATGATCGGCCTGGA
>JASHVM010000257.1:0-4241 GCA_030044595.1 Streptosporangiaceae bacterium | reverse complement strand
CGCAGACCACCAGGCGGGTGATCCGGGGCATCGTGCACCGCCCAGACGCGCAGCTGATCCTGGTCGACACGCCCGGCCTGCACAAGCCGCGGACGCTGCTCGGCGAGCGCCTGGACAGCCTGGTCCGCTCCACCCTCGCCGAGGTCGACGTGATCGGGTTCTGCGTCCCGGCCGCCGAACCGGTGGGTCCCGGTGACCGGTTCCTCGCCCGGGAGCTGGAGAACGTCGCCAAGACCCCGGTGGTGGCGGTCGTCACCAAGACCGACCAGGCGCCGCCGGAACGGGTCGCGGAGCAGCTGGTCGCGGTGAGCCAGCTGGGCGACTGGGCGGACGTGGTTCCGGTCTCCGCGGTGACCGGCTTCCAGCTCGACGTCCTCGCCGACGTGCTCGTCTCCCATCTGCCCGAAGGCATGCCGCTCTACCCCGACGGCGAGCTGACCGACGAGCCGGAACAGATCATGGTCGCCGAGCTGATCAGGGAGGCGGCCCTGGAGGGCGTCCGGGACGAGCTGCCGCACTCGATCGCGGTCGTGGTCGAGGAAATGGGCCCGCGGCCCGGCCGGGACGATCTGGTCGACGTGCACGCCGAGCTGTACGTGGAGCGCCCGAGCCAGAAGGCCATCGTCCTCGGGGCCAAAGGCGCCCGGCTGAAACAGGTCGGCAGCCGGGCCCGCCGCCAGATCGAGGCGCTGCTCGGCGCGAAGGTCTACCTCGACCTGCACGTCAAGATCGCCAAAGACTGGCAGCGGAACCCCCGGCAGCTCCGCCGCCTCGGCTTCTACGACTGAGACCCGGGAACCCCCTGCAGCACGTCTGCCACCGGCAGCTCCCAGCCGCGGGCCGGCTGGCCCAGCAGCCGGTAGCCGAGCGCCTCGTTGATCGCGATCATGTGCCGGTTGCCGTCGGCGTTCCCGGTTTCGATCCGCTGGATGCCCGGCTCGGCTTCGGCCAGCCAGTCCAGCATCGCCACCTTGAGCAGCAGCCCGAGCCGGTGGCCCCGGTGCGCCCTGAGCACCGCGGTCAGCCCCTGGAACGCCCAGCCCGGTGACTCGGCCGCGATCTCGACCTGGGTCAGGCCGGCCAGCTCGCCGGTCGCGTCGTGCCGCGCCGCCACCGTGTAAGCCCGCACCCCCTGCAGCTGGATCCGGCGGTCGAAGTCCCGCACGCGCTCCGCGTCCCACGCCGAGGGCTCCCAGCTCGGGTCGCGCGGCGCGTCGGCGAGCGCCCGGTTGATCGCGGCCACCTGGTCCAGGTACTTCTCCGGGGTGGGCCAGGTCCAGAAGATCAGCGAGTAGCCGGCCGAGGCCTGCTCGGCTGCGGCGCGGAGTTCGCCGAGGCGGCCAGCGGGCAGCGCATCCAGGTCAAGCGCCCGCCTGAGTTGCGCGATACCGGGCGTCGCGCCGATGGACCGGGCGAACTTCTCGCCCGCGGACTGCTCCCAGGCGAACGACGCCAGCAGGCTGCGGCCGTCCGCGAGCGCCCGGCCCGCGGCGTGCCGCAGCAGCGCCGTGCCGTATCCCTGCCGCCGCCGGTCCGGCCGCACTCCGGGAAACACGCTGGCCAGGCGCGGGTTGTCCCTGGCCGGCAGTTCCAGCAGGTACCAGCCGGCTACGGTGTCGTCGGCCGCGGACACGAACCAGGTTTCGCGCGGGTCACCGATCCAGCCGGTCCTCAGCCAGCCCTCGAACACGCGGCGCGACATGGGCGGACCTTCGGGATCGTCGGCCGACTCGGCGGCGCGGAAGACCTCGAAGCAGTCGCGCACTCGTGCCGGGTCAGTCTCCGGGTCGAATCGCTCGATGCGCATCTGGTCGGCGAACCGCATCATGCCCACCCTCACAGCCAACCCCGCCCGCCGGATCAGCGCCACCGAATATCCGCGCGCTGGTTGCCGCGGTCAGTTCAGCGGGGCTGGCGCGGATGCGTGACCCTGCCGTCTGCGGGCTCACCCCGGCTGGTACAGTGGTTGGCAATGTTGCGCGAGCTGCTCCTCCTTAGCGGCCGCGGCGGGGGCCGATAGGCCGGCTCCCTCGCCGCGGGTCCGCGCGCGTCCGCTGGCCGTTTCCCGGCCGACACCGGCCATCGCCACCAGCTACGAGGAAGCAGCAGACAAATGCAGCAGGATCACGCGTTCAATCGCGTCGCGCCCGTCCAGCAGCAGCCGAGCGGCATGCCGTGCCAGCGCTACACGCCGTTCCGGCCGGTCGACCTGCCGGACCGCACCTGGCCCGGCAAAGCCATCACCAAGGCGCCGCGCTGGCTGTCGACCGATCTGCGGGACGGTAACCAGGCGCTGATCGACCCGATGAGCCCGGCCCGCAAGCACAAGATGTTCGAGCTGCTGGTGCGGATGGGCTACAAGGAGATCGAGGTCGGATTCCCGTCCGCGAGCCAGGCGGATTTCGACTTCGTCCGCGAGCTGATCGAGGACGACCGCATCCCCGATGACGTCAGGATCTCCGTGCTCACCCAGGCGCGGGAGGACCTGATCGAGCGTTCCGTCCAGTCGCTGCGCGGCGCGCGGCGGGCCACCGTGCACCTGTACAACGCGACGGCCCCGATCTTCCGCCGGGTGGTGTTCCGCATCGACCGCGAGGAATGCAAGGCGCTCGCCGTCGAAGGCACCCGCCACGTGATGAAGTACGCGGAGGAATATCTCGGCGGCGCCGACTTCGGCTATGAGTACTCGCCGGAGATCTTCATGGACACCGAGCTCGACTTCGCCGCCGACGTCTGCGCGGGCGTCATGGACGTCTGGCAGCCCGGCTCGGGCCGGGAGATCATCCTCAACCTGCCGTGCACGGTCGAGCGGTCCACCCCGAACGTCTACGCCGACCAGATCGAGTGGATGAGCCGGAACCTGCCGCACCGCGATCACGTCTGCCTCTCCGTGCACACGCACAACGACCGGGGCACCGCGGTCGCCGACGCCGAGCTGGCTGTCCTCGCGGGCGCGGACCGGATCGAGGGATGCCTGTTCGGCAACGGCGAGCGCACCGGCAACGTGTGCCTGGTCACGCTCGGACTGAACCTGTTCAGCCAGGGCATCGACCCGGTGATCAACTTCTCCGATATCGACGAAATCAGGCGGACCGTCGAGTACTGCAACCAGATACCCGTGCACCCTCGTCACCCCTACGCCGGCGACCTGGTCTACACGGCGTTCTCCGGCTCGCACCAGGACGCGATCAAGAAGGGCTTCGAGGCGCTGGAGGCCGAGGCCGACAGCGCCGGCGTTCCCTTCGCCTCCTATCCCTGGGCCGTCCCGTACCTGCCGATCGACCCGCACGACGTGGGCCGCACGTACGAGGCGGTGATCAGGGTCAACTCGCAGTCGGGCAAGGGCGGCGTGGCGTACGTCATGAAGGCCGAGCACCGGCTGGACCTTCCGCGCCGCCTGCAGATCGAGTTCTCCCGGGTCATCCAGGCGCACACCGACACCGAGGGCGGCGAGGTGTCCCCGGCCCGGATGTGGGAGATCTTCTCCGCCGAGTATCTCGCCCAGGGCCCGCTGGCCCTGCTCGGCCAGCAGACATCCTCGGTCGTGGAGTCCAAGCACGCCCTCACCGCTGAGATATCCGCTAACGGGCGGGCGCGCCAGGTGGAAGGCGTCGGCAACGGCCCGATCTCCGCGTTCTGCGACGCGCTGGCCACCATCGGCGTGCGCGCGCGGGTGCTCGACTACACCGAGCACGCGCTGACCGAGGGCACCGACGCGCAGGCGGCGGCGTACGTGGAGTGCGAGATCGGCGGCCAGATCTTCTGGGGCGTCGGCATCGACACGAACACGGTCACGGCCTCGATGCGCGCGGTCGTGTCCGCGGTGAACCGGTCGCACCGCACCTGACCCGGAGCGGAGGCGAGGTCGCGCCCATAAGGCCCCCCCGCCTCCGCCATCCGCGAGAGCCCGCGCGGAGGCGGGTCACGCCCACGAGGCCTCCCGCCTCCGCGCCGCTCTGCAGGTCCCTCCCCGCGGCCCGCTCCCCACGGCCCTGCCTGGCCGCCGAAGGTCCTGACGTGCGTGAAAATAGATAGGTGCAGCCTTACCGGGACGACGGGATCGTGCTGCGGACGCAGAAGCTGGGCGAGGCGGACCGGATCATCACCATCCTGGGCCGGAGCACCGGCCGGGTCCGCGCGGTAGCCAAGGGCGTCCGCCGGACGAAGTCCCGGTTCGGTGCCCGGCTCGAGCCGTTCACGCACGTCGACCTGATGCTGCACCCGGGGCGGTCGCTGGACGT